>JANOGZ010001291.1:0-1930 GCA_031406255.1 Pyrinomonadaceae bacterium
ATTAATTCCAGAAGTCGGGGAGATTAATGCGCCCGTTGGGAGATTGCCGTGGAATCGGGAGCGGTTTGGGGTGGTGCCGGGTGGAAAAGAGGCGTACACGGCGTATTCTGTGTTGAAAAATTACGCTGATAAGGAAGGCAATGCGTATACGTTGGTAAAAATGATGCCGACGACGGGAAGAACGCATCAGATCAGAGTACATATGAAATATTTAGGATTTCCGCTGGTGGGAGATTATCTCTATGGCTTTTCGAGCAGCATCCTGACGGCCCTGCGCTTTGATACGGGAGAGGTCGTGTGGAGAGACCGCAGCGTGGGTAAAGGCTCGATGGTTTATGCCGATGGACACCTCTATTGTCTGAGCGAGAACGGCGTGGTCGGGCTCGTCGAGGCCACTCCGGAAGGATATCGCGAGAAGGGGCGCTTCCGCATTCCGCAGGAATCACTGCCCACCTGGAGCCATCCGGCGATCGCCGGCGGCCGCCTCTACCTGCGCGATCAGGACACGCTCTATGCCTTTGATATCAGAGAGAAGAAGTGAGCTGTTCGTGAAGACATGAGCATCGCGCGCTCGGCCGGTGAGTCAGTACCGCCTGCGGGAGGCGGGCGGGTCAGGTATCGGCAGCACCCGCCCGCGACCCGGGGCTGTACTGACCCCGTCAGCCGTCGGCCACACTCATTCTTAAATCGCTATGATACTGGTGCGGTGAGCGGCGCACTCCACGAAGCGCCCCCGGTGGCGCGCATCCGGCAGAATACCAGTTAGGTCCTGAACCTACAGGCAGAGTGAGCGGGGCACACCACCCACGAAGCGGGCTTTACCGTCCGCGTCTTCCCGCATCCAGGCGGCGTCTGTCGGAGAGCGTGTAGAGATCGCGCTTCTTCTGCTCTCCGACATACTCACCGTCTTCGTAGCGTGCGCAGTCACAACGTTCCGTGCCGCGCTCGAAAGAGCAACCACCCTTGATGGTGTGCTGCTCGTGATAGTGGCCGCAGGTCCAGCAGATTCTGTTGTTCATATCCCCTCCATTACCTCCCGCCGATTCACCCGCGCCGAGACTTCGGTTTGCTCGCCGCACGAAACGGGCGAATTAACGAATCACCTTCACATCACGCTCGCTGACTATCTTCCAGCCCCTGTCCGTTTGCTGCCAGCGGAGTTCCTGCACGACCTCGCCGCGACGACTCTGCGGCCCGCCGGAAATGACATAACGCTTGCGAAATCGCATGATGGCCGTGCGACCGGCGTCGCGGAAAATGATTTCAGGCGCGCCCGCCTGCACGTCTACCACATCGGCCCTCGCAAAGACACGAGCTTTTTCGGCGCGTACGGCCCGGCGGGGTACATTGCGGGCGAGATAAAAAGCCGCGAGCGTGGGCATGTAGAAAGACATCTGTTTCGCTATGTCGCGCGCGTTCGTCGCCGCGATCCACTCGTCGAGTTCAGCGCGCAGGATGGCCCCTCGATCGTCCCCTGTTTTTGCCGGCGGCGTCTCGAATGTTCTGGTGGGGGCAGATGCCAGCTCATCGGCCGGGACGGGCTGCGGCACATCATAGATATTCCATTGAGCCACGTTCGAGACCTTATTATAAATGCTCTGCACAATGATCGGCTGATTGAGTTGTTCGGCGTAGAGGCGGCGCGTGACGCGCAGGAGCCGACCACCATCAACCGGGTCAAAGGTAACTTCGAACCGGTCGCCGCTGCTGCCGCCGTGAGAACTGACCGTCAATCTGTCGCCATACAATACGGCACGGGTGCGGGCGGTGTGACCGTCAGAGGTGCGTTCCGGGTGCTCGCGTCCGTCAGCCTCGATGGCGATGCGCGGCGCGCGCGACGAGGCAATATTAACCATTTGACCGCGCCTTTCAATGGCGAGCTGATCGGGCGACGAGAGACGGATCGTCAGGTCATCGAAGAAGCGTTGCT
>JANOGZ010001311.1:0-1245 GCA_031406255.1 Pyrinomonadaceae bacterium
TGGAGGTGACCGTAAAAGTCCCGACATCCTCACCGCCCGCAGTTGATCCCGCGGCGATCGAGTTGAGCTATTGGGAGACGGTCAGGAATAGCACGGACGCGGAAGATTTCAAGGCATATCTGGACAAGTACCCGAATGGGCAATTTGATGTGCTGGCGCGCAACCGCCTCAAAGCTCTTTCAGCGGCCAAGCCGACACCGAAGACTAACGCGCCGGCGGGAACGGCCAACACCGCTGCCGCTCCGACGCCTGCGAGACCGAAGCCGGGGACGGTGGTGCGCGGCAGCGCTGGCATCGAGTTGGTGTATGTTCCGCCGGGCAGCTTCATGATGGGTTCGGATGAGAGGTCGGACCAGAAGCCGGTGCATCAAGTGACGATCCGCGAAGGATTTTACATGGGGCGGTATGAGGTGACGCAGGCGCAGTGGCAGGCTGTGACGGGAAAAAATCCGTCGAAATTCAGAGGTGAGAATTTGCCTGTGGAGAAGGTCTCGTGGGATGACGCGCAGAAGTTCATACAGAAGTTGAACGCGCAGAACGACGGCTTTATCTATCGGTTGCCGAGTGAAGCAGAGTGGGAGTATGCGTGCCGTGCGGGGACGACCGGCGATTATGCTGGTAATCTGGATTCAATGGCGTGGTACGGTTACGATATGGCTGGTAAGCAGACACATCCGGTGGGACAAAAGCAGCCAAACGATTTCGGGTTATATGACATGCACGGGAATGTGTGGGAGTGGTGCGCGGATTACTGGCATGGGAACTACAATGGGGCACCGACGGACGGCTCAGCATGGTTGAGTGGAGGAGGCTCAAGTCGCCGGGTGCAGCGCGGCGGTGCGTGGAGCAGCCTCGCTGACGATCTGCGCTCCGCCGACCGCAGCAAGTGGGAGCCCGAGATCCGTTACTACTCGTGGGGGTTTCGCGTTGCGGCTTCCGCGCGGGCGTAGCCTTAAAAGAAGCAATCAGCCGTCAGCTATCAGCTTTTGCGCGGCTGGCCAGTGTTCTGTGAATATTAGCCTTAAAGGTTCAAGCGATGTTATAAATGCTTACGGCTTATGGTAAATCTGAATTCGTGCAACGGAACCTCACACCCGCATCCGAGCACGAATAAAGCCATCAGCTATCAGCCATCAGCTAAAAACTCATAGCTGACAGCTTATTGCTGACAGCTAACTTCCATGCGAGACTTTCGTCAACTCAAAGTCTGAGAGAAGGCGCACGCGCTGGTTCTGGCGGTGTACG
>JANOGZ010000718.1:0-4056 GCA_031406255.1 Pyrinomonadaceae bacterium
ACTTTTCTCTTGACAGGGCCGCCTCTATTAGCTGTTAGACTACAGCCGCATCAGGTTCAAGTTTGCATAGAGAGGCAACTATAGATCAGTCTCTCGGAAAAGAAGAAGCAAAATCAGATTAAGCTGACTCGTTAGTTCCAATGTTTTAGACGCGGCCATAATTCCCTCAAAGGTTGCTTCAGACCACGACAGATGAAGATCGTATAGTGTTCCTCTGTCATCGAAAGTGGATGAGCAACAGTCCCAACTTCTTCGACACTGGTGCAATTTCGCTCCGCGTCCGCGCGCTTCGACTGCAACAGGATTATCTCGTCCCCTGTATAGTCGCGCGGCCCCCACAAATAGTAGGACTGATGCGGGCTGATGGCTTTCGGCAGACCATAGCGAGTCCCGAAGAAATCTATTGCCCCGGCCTCACCATAATTGTTTGCATAAATGGCTGTCCTGGCACGCACGTCGGGTGGCAGATGGTTGTAAATTTGAGCGACCGTTTCAACCATCTCGGGCCACCCGAACCTGTCGCCGAAATGCTGCGGCAGAGGGCCTGCGTGTCCGACCTCCGTCTTCGGTGGCTCAAAGCCTATAGCATGCTGATAACGCAGGTACGTCTCGACGGGCAGGACGGGCACGGCAAACGGCGCGAGAGCTGCTCCGGCAACGCAGAGGAGCGCAGGATAGACGACCTTCAACCAATTGACGCGACGCTTGCCTTCGAGCAGTCTCTCCCACCAGATCGCGCCTCCTGCAAAGAGCATAGGATAAATGGGCAGCAGATAGTAGTTCTTGCCCTTGAGCACGATCATCATGATCAGCACGACTAAATATGTAATGCCGAGGAGTCGGTAGCGTTTTCCGTCTCGGTCGAAGAGGAAGTACCAGAGACCAGCTAACCAGATGGGAAGTGTCAGCGGGTGCAGGATAAAGATTTGCTGTGCGACAAACTCAAGCGGTGAGAGGATGACGTTCTTGCCGGACTTTTGAACATTGCTCAGTAGCTCGAGCGTCGCCCAATCGTGACGGTACTCCCAGATGATGTTCGGCAGAAAGAGCGCTACGGCGAGTGCGCCACCGACCCAGAGCCAACGGCTTGCAAAGAAGCGACGCGCTGGTGTTAAGAGCAAGCCAACGAAGATACCGAAGCCGAAGAAGAGCATCGAGTGCTTGTTCTCAAGTCCGAGCCCGGCTAAGAATCCGAACCAGAGAAAGAAACGCGGTTTGTCACGTTTGATAGCCAGGATGATGAAGTAAGTGCAACCTATCCAGAAGAGCGGCTCGAAGGCGTTCATCGAGAAGAAGCTGTCAATAGCAAGATAGCCTCCGACCAACACGCACAGGCAAGAGAGCATGACGGCGTAGCGGCGTCCCCCCAGCTCTCTGGCAATCAATCCGGTCAGTAAAACTGTCACCGCACCCGCCACAGCCGGAAAGAGGCGAAGCGCAAAGAGTGAATCGCCGAAAAGCGTGCGGGAAAGCTTAATCAGCCAGGCAACCATCGGCGCATGGTCAACGTAGCCCCAGTCCAGATGTTCGCCACAAGCGATGTAGTAGAGTTCATCACGGAAGTATCCATATTGATTGTTAGTAAGAAAGTGGATGAGTAGTTTGGTAAACGCGAAGTATATGGCGATGGCGAGAGGGCTTGTCCATCTACTCTCGACGACCTCGCCCTGATGCATACAATGGATAGCTGTTGTGGTCATGCTTATATGTTGTAGTCTAACGCCCCGCTTCACCTGCCGGCCACGAATGGCATTCAAGCGGCGGGGAACAAAGCACCTTGAGAGCCACGCTATCGGGCGGTCAGGTGCAAGCGATTGTTAGACCGCGCCACGAGTATGCTGGTCTTGTACATGTGCCTGTCTTGCGATGTTTTTCAGCATTCCCGCGAAAATCAATGCATGTAGTGGATAAAGTATATACCAATAAAGTAGTCCTAATGCGCCTAGCGGATCGAAGTTTGCTGTTTGACAAATTTCCACTCCTTCTCTAGTGGATTGCACTTCAAATTCCAACCAAGCTCGACCAGGCAACTTCATCTCTGCGAAAAGCCGCAAACGCTTGTCAGGCTCAAAGGCCTCCACCCGCCAGAAATCTATAGACTCACCCACCCTTATTCTCTCCGGATCGCGCCTGCCACGGCGTAATCCTACTCCTCCGAAAAGATAGTCAATCACCCCACGTAAGCGCCACAACCAGTTTCCGTAATACCAGCCGGTTTCGCCACCGATTCTGCGTATTGGTGTGAAGGCTTGTTCGGGAGTCGCCCTCACTGTCACGCAGCGATGATCTAATATGCGGTTACCGAATTTCAGCCCGCCCCATGAGCGTATGGGCCCGGCAGAAGACAATGAGTCAGACCAGCGCGTTTCGTTAAAGTACCGTTCTTCCTTCCGTAGAACTTTCGAGATAGCATCCCGTATGCCGAGGGGCTGGAAATCGAAATCTATTAAAGCGTCATTGTTTCTGACAACAGTGGGATGGCGTATGCTGTCAATCAGCTTGCGACCGATGCGAGCATATACAGGGGTGATCAGGTTCAGCCACAGACTCGAAAGTCCCGGTGTAAGGAAAGGCACAGGAATCATCAAGCGCTTCAGTCCACGCTGGCGAGCGTATTCACGCATGATGCCGCTGTAGGAAATCACGTCCGCGCCGCCAATCTGGTAGATGCGGCTTTTCGGCAGAGGGATATCTAGCGCCCCGATAAGATAACGCAAAACATCGTCAATAAAGATCGGCTGGGCGTTCACCCGAACCCATTTGGGGGCGACCATTACCGGCAGGCGTTCCACAAGGTTGCGGATCATCTCAAACGATAAACTGCCGGAACCTATAATGATTGAGGCCTGCAGTTCAATCGTCGGAATGCCCGATTCGCGTAGGATACTCCCGACCTCCTGGCGGCTACGCAGATGTGAAGAAAGCCCCTCTGTCTCTTTGCCAAGACCACCAAGATAAATGATGCGCTGCACACCGGCTTCTCGCGCGGCGCTGGAAAAATTTATGGCCGCATGGCGATCTTGCTGTTCAAAATCTGCTTTCGACCCCATTGAATGTACGAGGTAATAAGCGACATCAATACCCTCGAACGCCGAACCCAAGCTTTCAGCGTCAAGAATATCTCCCTGAACAACTTCAGTCCCTTCGGAAATTCGGCTTATCAAGTTTTCCGGGCGGCGTGCCAAAGAGCGAACAGCATACCCTCGTTTTTCGAGTTCCTTCAACAAGCGTCCCCCGACGTACCCGGTGGCGCCTGTCAACAGAACACGTTTTGTAATGTGGCCCATTGCTCCAATATTATATGTAATTGGGCAGAGGTGGTAGCAACATCATTTCTTCGAGTCAATTCAGAGCTACTATTGACTGTAAAGAATCAGGAATTTGGTAGGAGTGTTTGAATGTAATGTAATCAACTCAATAGCGTCTGAGTTACTAAAGCGGTCTAACGCCCGGCATCACCCGCCGCGCACTCAACTCCGCTAGGGCCAAGCTAACGATGAGAGCCCCGCTATTCGCGGTCGGGTGCATGCCGTTGTTAGCTGGCGCGGTCGAAAGCGGAATTGAACGCCGCCAAGGCTACCTCCACAGGGTACTGATACTCGAGCGATCCCATGGGAATCTCCGACAGCATGTTTTCTAACTCATCTGCTTGCGAAGGATCAAAATGATTGCCAACCTTCCATCGAAGATGACGGACAAAGTCATTCATTGACGCCAGCACGCTTCGGTTGTTGGATTGTTCTATTCGCACCATTTCCATCGCTGCCAGCTCTAGTGAAACCGCCTGGTGAGAGACTCCCATTCGTCTAAGTCGTCGATCCAGTCGGTCTCGAAACGCCAAAACAAACCTCGGGAAATCTCTTCCTCGAACCACTATCGCTAACAGAGAAATGTCATTCGCACATAAGACAACAGGTGAATGCGCGAGGCGAATAAGATTGGCGTGCCAACTTCCAAGCACCGGCACCAAAGAATCCTCGCGACCAGTGCTCGGTCCCGGATTCTTTCTCAACAGTTTTTGAGTGCATCGTAAAACCAACATAGCCAGCTAACGCC
>JANOGZ010001353.1:0-1799 GCA_031406255.1 Pyrinomonadaceae bacterium
CGACTGGGCGGGTACGCGCACCGTGCGACTCTTCGGCCTTCATCCTTCGTCTGAGCATGCCTCCGTCTACACGGAAAAGGAGCTGCGCCACCTCATCGACGTGTCACGCAAGAGCGGCCATCTTGAAGCGGACGAGCAGCAACTGATTAACAAGGTTTTCGACTTCTCCGATGCCGAAGTCCGTGAAGCGATGGTGCCGCGCACTAACGTAGTGGCCCTGCCCGTGACGGCCACCCTGGAGGAAACCAAAACGGCTTTTCGCCTGGCAGGCTATTCACGTCTGCCCGTCTACCGGGAGCGGCTTGATGATGTCGTCGGGGTGCTCTACATGAGAGACCTGATGCCGGATCTTGAGCAGCTCCGTCCCGAAGGGTTTGATTTGGAGAAGATGCTGCACCCGCCGATATTCGTCCCGGCGACGGCTAAACTTGGGGCGACGCTGGCGCAGATGCAGGCAGCACGGACTCATCTGGCCTTCGCGATTGATGAACATGGCGGCATCGAAGGAATCGTCACGCTCGAAGATTTGCTGGAGGAGATCGTCGGTGAGATCAACGATGAGTATGACGAAGAAGTGCGGGCGCAGATCGTCGATGAGCCTAAGAGCGGTACGTACCTCCTCGACGGTATGCTCGCGGTCCGGGACGCCAACCGGCGCTTCGGGTTAGAACTGCCTGAAAACGGCAACTATACGACGATTGCCGGGTTTCTGATGGCTCAAGCGGGGCGGGTTCTAAAGCCCGGCGACCAAGTGGAATATGGAAGGGCTGTCTTCAAAGTCGAGCGGGTGGATCGCCGCCGCATCCGCCGGATACGCTTTACGCCTCCCCCGCCAGAGCATGAGCCATCCGGGGATGTGGAGTCATCTGTTAGTTCGCTGCTGCTATTCGCGGGCACGGCGTCCCTGGTGACGCAGGCAAGTGCGAAGTTAAGCGTCAATGCGGAATTGCTCCTCCTATGCGTATGACCTGCCTTCTAGCGATCATCTACCGACAAGGAGATCATTCGGGCGGCGGTGATTAGCCAGCGCCCTTCCCGCCTGGCGATGGTGCGCGTGTACCAGTACCGCCGGGCGAAGTCCTGTTCATCAAAACTGGCTTTCAATACGGCGCGTCCCGTAACCGTCGTCCTTTCTCCTGAGATGCGCGCCTCTACATCTTCGGTCTTAAAGGACTCTAAGATTAAAGATGAAGCAGGTGTCGTAGCATCTGCAATCTCCTCTGCCTTTGTTCTGCTTTCGCCGGAATAATCAGTGAAGATGTAACCATCTGCCAGAAGGCGGTTGAGCACTATAAAGAAGAGGATGATTGTGCGGTTATTTGGAGAGCAAATCCCGGAGCTTGTTCGCCATATTACGGTCTAGAGCTTTGAGAATATTGTACTGCTCAAGCGCAGCATTCTTATCCCGAAAACTAACATAGAGTAAACCTAAGTTATAGTGCCCGGCAGCATCCTCCGGATTAAGTGTAACTGCTTGCTTTAAAGCCTCGACCGCTTCCGTGTACCGCTCCAGGAAGATATACGTCACGCCTAAGTTGTGATGTGCTACGGCGTAGTCCGGTTTGAGCTGGATCGCCACTTTGTATGCTGCCACCGCTTCTTCATATTGGCCCAGATTGCGGTGCGCCTCGCCGATACCGTTATGCGCATTGGCTAATTCCGGGTCAAGGGTAAGCGCCTTCTTGAATGCCTCGGCCGCTTCCTTGTATCGCTTCAAGTAGATATAGGCGTTGCCCAGATTGTTGTACGCATCCGGATAACGCGGATTGTGGCGAACCGCCTGCTTGTAAGCCGCGACC
>JANOGZ010000009.1:0-1464 GCA_031406255.1 Pyrinomonadaceae bacterium
ATGCAGCCGAAGGAGAAGATGTCGGAGCGGTGGTCTATCTCACGCACCTTCCCCTGCGCCTGCTCCGGCGACATGTAACCGACCGTGCCCATCACGATTCCGGGTGTGGAGTGTTGCGATATCCTGAATGTGGCGACCTCACTCGGAACTCCGTCACCATCACCCGTCTGCTTCGGGGGCTCAACTAACTTTGCCAGTCCGAAGTCGAGAATCTTCGCGTCGCCGTCGCGCGTGATCATGATGTTGTCCGGCTTGAGGTCGCGGTGCACGATCCCACGCTCGTGCGCTTTCGCCAGCCCCCCGGCCACTTGGGCGAGGTATTTCAGGAGCTTAGGCAGCGAGGTCTTTTCGCGGTGAATCTTGTCGCGCAGCGTCTCGCCCTCGATGTACTCCATCGAGATAAAGTGCTTGCCTTCCGCCTCCCCGATCTCATAGACGTGTGCGATGTGCGGGTGGTTAAGGGCGGCGGCGGACCTGGCCTCCTGTTCGAAACGGCGCATCCGGTTTTTGTCGGCGGCGAATTCGGCGGGCAGGATTTTCAGCGCGACGGCGCGGTCGAGTTTGGTGTCTTGCGCTAGGTAGACTTCACCCATCCCTCCCGCTCCCAGGAGCGAGCGCACTTGGTAGTGGCCCAGCCGTTTCCCCACCGGCGAGAATGACTTCTCCTCAGCGAGCGCTTTGGCCGCGTCATCAATCGCTCCTGCAGCCAGAAAATCTCCGGCCTTCTCTTCGACGGCGAGCAACGACTCCACCTCCCGGCACAATGACTCGTCCTCACCGCAGGCTTGCCTCAGGAACGACGTACGTTCACCGGGTCGCCGTTCGAGCGCGGCTTGATAGAGCTGACCTACTTGTTCCCACCGCTCAGGCGTCATCATCTACTCCCCTGCTCAACTCACGGTACAGCCACACCCTGGCCAGGCTCCAGTCAGACCGCACTGTCCGGGATGAGACTTTAAGCACCTCGGCCACTTCCTCTTCGGTCAGTCCGCCAAAGTATCGCAACTCCACCACCTGACTCTGCCGCGGGTTGAGTGCCGCCAGCATGCCCAACGCCTCATCCAGCGCGAGCAGGTCCGCGCCGCGTTCCGGCGAGGCAACCAACGCTTCGTCGAGTGACACCTGCTGTGCCCCACCGCCGCGCTTGAGGTTGTGTCTGGCCCTCGCCAGATCAACCAGGATGCGCCGCATCAATTGGGCCGCGACGGCAAAGAAATGGGCGCGATTCTGCCAACGCACATTCTTCGCATCGACCAGACGTAAATATGCCTCATGGGCCAGGGCGGTGGTCTGTAGCGTGTAGCCGGGGCGTTCGCGACTGATGTAGCGATGGGCCAGCCGGTGCAGCTCTTCATAGACCAGCGGGACCAACTTATCGAGCGCCGCCTGGTCGCCGTCGCTCCAGGCCAGGAGCAGCTGTGTCACTTCTTCCGGTGAGTCTGTGGTCATCAACGTCCTCCCGGG
>JANOGZ010000030.1:0-7493 GCA_031406255.1 Pyrinomonadaceae bacterium
GAATGATCACACGACCGCGCATGATAATTCCTCATGGAATTCTGCGGTCGCCGCAATTTTCTTTTAGTCTACACCCCCCAGCCATGCTTGTTCTATAAGCCGGCTTACCCAACCCGTCTTTATTCTGCAATGGAAGATTACAGTTCAAAAGGGGTAATTGAAAGAGGTGGACGTGAATTGAGAGATGAATTTGCTGTCTTCTCGCGAAATCGTGAACGGTTCCCGGCGATGAAGTCACCCTCTCGTTCTGTGTCACCGGCGTCGTCACGACTTGATCTCCTCGAGCGCTGCGATCAACCGGGCGACGTCCGTCTCATCATTAAAAAAGTGTGTGGCGACACGTATGCCCTGCGGCTTGATCGTTACCGCCACGCCGCACCGCGCCAGATGCTCGACGACGTGCTCCGGCTCGTCGGTCGCGATGAGGGTTTCGGCCGAGCGCGTCGCTTCACGGGTCAGCGGCGAGAGCACTTGCCATCCCGCCTCGGCGAGACGCTCTGTCAGCTGGCGATTGATCGCGAGCGCCCGCTCCTCGATCAACTGCGGCCCGATCTCCGAAATGTAGTGGGCGGCGGCGCCGAGCGCGAAGATGCCGGCAAAATGCGGGCAGCCCATTTCGGCGCGCGCGGCCGTATCCGTGCGCAGACGAATTTCCCGGTTGCGCATCGCGAAAGGGTCTTCGACGCTGAGCCAGCCAATCGCGCGCGCGCGCGTCCGTTCGAGCACCTCGCGACTCAGATAAACGAATCCGGAGCCGTAACCCGCCAGCATCCACTTGTGGCCCGTCGCACACAATGCGTCAAGCTGCATTCGTTTTACGTCTATCGGCAGTACGCCGGCCGATTGGCTCGCGTTGAGCACAAAAAAGTGTCCGCCTTTATTACGTCCGATCTCTTCCGGATCGATCCGCAGGCCGTTGGAGTATTGCACATGGCTGAGACAGATGATGCCGGTGCGGTCGCTCATCGCGCGGCGCACATCTTCGGTGCGGATTTCGCCCGCCGGCGCCTTTATCAAGTGGACGCGCATTCCGCGGTGCATCCAGGTAATGGTCGAGACGGGAAACTCCAGCTCGCAGGAGACAACTTCGCCCCGCCCCTCCAGCGCATCGACGATCAGATTCATGCCGGAGGACGTATTCGTCGTAAAGGCGATTTCCTCGGGGTCGGCATTTATTAGTTGGGCGATACGAGCGCGCGCTTGCTCGCGCCGCTCCAGCCACTCGAACCAGCGCGCATCGCCTTCCTCCATCGTCTCGCGGTAAAACCCGGTCGTCGCTTCGACCACGGAGCGTGGAAGAGGGCCGGCCCCGGCGCTATTCAGGTACGCCAGCCGCTCGGTGACGGGAAAATCGCCGCGGACGCGCCGCCAGTAGGCATCACCCCTCATTTCCGGGTTTTCCCGATCGAGCATCATGCTTTCGCCTTCCATACACTTGACGCTGCTGTTCGCTCAGACTATCTTCGCACGCGTTTCCTCTGATCCGATCCCGGATATATTTCGAGGAGTTTTATAACATGCCATCTCAACTTGTCGCATCTTCGCCGGCATGGACGATTCCCGGCTATCTGGAGACGCGACAGAACAGCCATCTTCATATCAGCGGCGCGGACGCGCTCGCGCTCGCTCACGAATACGAGACGCCGCTCTTCGTCTTCTCCGCGCCGCGCATCCGCGCCAATATCGAGCGCCTGCGGCGTGCCGCCGCGGCGGTCGAGCTCCCCGTCAAATACTGCTACGCCTCGAAGGCCAACTCTAACATGGCGGTGCTCTCGATCGTGCGCGATGCCGGGATCGACATCGAGGTTAACAGCGGCGGCGAGCTCTACAAAGCGCTCAAGGTCGGTTTTCGCCCCGAGCAGATCATTTTCAACGGCACGAGCAAGACCGACGCCGAGATCGACGAGGCCGTGCGCGCCGGTATCTATTCGATCAACGCGGATTCGATCTACGAGATCGAATTGATAGAAAAATCCGCCAGCAGGCAGCGCACCAGGGCGCGCATCGCGCTGCGGCTGGTGCCGGAGATCGGCACGCGCTCCCACCTTGGCCTGCAGACGGCGTTGCTCACCTCGAAATTCGGCATCTCTTCAGCAGACGTGCTCGACGCTTTCGGCCGCGCCCTCCGGCATCCTGAGCTGATCGACGTGTGCGGCATACACATCCACGTCGGCTCACAAACGCCCGATGTCGAGCCCTTCGCGGCGGCCTTCAAGGCGATGTGGGAGCATCTCGCGGCGCTTCACCGCGAGACCGGCCATGTGCTCGAACACATCAACCTCGGCGGCGGTATTCCCGTCAACTATCTGCGCGATGGCTCGCAAGCCGGCGAGCTCCCGGAGCACGAACGCGAGATGCTCGGCGCCGAGCTCGAACCGGCCGACGTGCTCGTCGCCGCGCTGCGCGCCGCGCGCGAATCGGCGCGCGCGGCCGGCGCGGAATCGCTGCTTGACCGCCTGACGATCCTGCTCGAACCCGGCCGCAGCGTGATTGCGGATGCCGGTCTGGTGCTCACGACCGTGCGTAATATTAAGCGACGGCCCGAAACGGGAGATACCTGGCTGTTGACCGATGCCGGTTATAATCTTCTCCTCTCGATGAACAACTACAAATGGTATTACCATCTTATCTCGGCGACACGCGCCACCGCGCCACATGATTTTGACTATAAAGTGGCCGGGCCGCTGTGCGATTCGGGCGATGTCTATTTCGACATCGAGCGCGGCGGCCGCCTCCCCGATTACCGCAGGCTCCCGGCAGATGTGCGCCCCGGCGAAGTGCTCGCGCTGCTCAACAGCGGCGCGTATTCGCTGGCGCAGATGTTTCCCTATAATGGACGACCACTGCCCGCGGCCGTGATGGTACATGAAGAGGGCCGCGCCACAATCGCACGCCGGAGGGATTCCTATGAAGCCTTGCTCGCCGGCGACGTCTGGTAACAATGACCGTCAGATAAAATCACTATCGGAACACGCAGGCTGAAAACCGATGCAAGCAGCACCAAACAATATAACGCTCATCCGCGGGCTCGGATTGATCGCCGCGCTCTCGATCGTCGTCGGCAATGTGATCGGACAGGGCATATTTTTAAAGACGCGCGTGATGACCTGCAACGTCGGCACGCCGGGGGCGGTGCTGGCCGTCTGGGTCGGAGCCGGGTTGCTGTCGCTGGCGGGGGCGCTCACCTATGCGGAACTCGCGGCGATGTGGCCGCGCGCGGGCGGCGAGTATGTCTTCGTGCGCGAGGCTTACGGCGCGCGCTGGGGATTTCTCTACGGCTGGATGCAGTTTTTTATCGCGAAGACCGGGTCGCAGGCGGCGCTCGGCGTCGGCTTCGCGATCTTCCTTAATATCCTGACGGGCGGCGCGCTCGACGGCGCATATTTCACGCTTGATCTGCCCGGTTATCAGCTTCCCTTCGGCACATTGCAGATCGTCGCCCTCGCCGCCATCGCCGTCGTGACTCTGATCAACTGCGCCGCCGTATCCGTCAGCGGCGGCGTGGCGGCGGTGCTGACCGGGATCAAGATCGGGCTGGTGCTGGCGGTCGGCGTCGGCGCCTTTCTGCTGGCATCCGGCGACTGGTCACACTTTGCGCTCGCCAACGCGGGCGGGACATGTGAAGGCGTCGAAAGCGCCGCGCGCGCCGGTCTGACGGGCTTCGGAGCAGCGATGCTCGGCGCGCTATGGGCCTATGATGGCTGGAACAATCTCACGCTTGTGGCGGGCGAAGTGCGCCATCCGCAACGCAATATCCCGCTGGCGCTGATCGGCGGAATGATCGTCGTCGGCACGCTCTACATCTTCGCCAATATCGCCTACTTTTATGTCCTGACGCCCGCCGAGGTGGCGAGCGTTCCGGCCGCTTCATCGGTCGCGACCGAAGTCGCCCGAAGATTTCTCGGCCCTGTCGCGCTAAGCTTGATTACGGCGGCGCTGCTCGCCTCTACTTTCGGCACGCTGCACACTTCGATTCTGACCGGCGCGCGCGTGCCCTACGCGATGTCGCGCGACCGCCTTTTCTTTCAGAGCCTCGCGCGCCTCTCACCACGCACGCGCGTTCCCATCGGCGCGCTCATCGTGCAGGCGCTGTGGGCCAGCGTCCTCGCGCTTTCCGGTTCCTATGATGCTTTGACCGATTATGTGATCTTCGGGTCGTGGATATTTTACGGCTTGACGACCGCTTCCGTCTTTATCTTCCGCCGCCGCCTACCCGATGCCGAGCGCCCGTACCGCGCCTGGGGCTATCCGCTCGTGCCGGTGCTGTTTTTGCTGGTGACCGGCTTCCTGCTCATCAATACGCTGCTGACTTCTCCACGGCGCTCGCTGATCGGTCTGGGTCTGATCGCGCTCGGACTGCCCGTTTACTGGTACTGGTCGCGCTATAATCGCATCACATTTCAGAATACAGCACCGATAGTCGACGACGAATAATTTTGTTATTTGCCCAGCACATGACGCAGCGCGCCTTCAAGTTCCGGATAAGCGAATTTGTAATCGGTCGCGATCAGGCGCGACGGCTCGACTCGCGCGCTTGACAGCAACAGCGCATCGGCCATCTCGCCGAAGGCCAGGCGAGCCGCAAAAGCGGGCACCGGAAACAGCGTCGGACGCCCGAGCACTCGACCGAGCGTTTTCGTAAATTCGGCGTTGGTTACGGGGCGCGGCGCGACCGCATTGACCGGGCCTCTCACCGAATCATTCTTGAGCGCGTGGAGGATCACTCCGACCATATCATCGATCGTGATCCAGCTCATGTACTGGTCGCCGCTGCCGATCCGCCCACCGGCGCCGAGCCTGAACGGCGGCAGCATTTTCGCCAGCGCGCCCCCGTCCGGACTGAGAACGACTCCGATACGGAGGTTAACCACACGTATTCCGGCCTGGCTCGCCGGCAGCGCCGCCTTCTCCCATTCGCGGCAGACCTCGCTCAGAAAATCCGTGCCCGAGGCGCTCTCTTCGCGGAGCACTTCATCACCGCGGTCTCCATAGAAGCCGACCGCCGACGCGGCGACGAGCACCTGCGGGCGGGCGCTGAGCCCAGCCAGCGTCTCGGCGAGCAGCCGCGTTCCCTTCACGCGACTTTCGCGGATACGTGCTTTCTTCTCCGGCGTCCAACGTCCCTCGGCGACGCTCTCACCCGCCAGATGCACCGCCGCGTCGTGACCTTCCAGTTCTTTTCCGTCAATCCGGCCGGCATCCGGATTCCACTCGACGGCCGAGGTGCCGGGGGCGCGAAAAGTCTGCGAACCTCCACGAACGAGACGGGTCACGCTGTGTCCTTCGGAGATGAGAGTTCGGATCAACTTTGAGCCGATCAGCCCGGTCGCTCCGGTCACGATGATCTTCATAGGCAAGCTCCCTTTTCGGTCGCGTACGACGGCGACGGGTGGTGAAATGGTATCGTGCGCGGGCGGGCCGCAGGCATACGCAAAACTCTTCCGCGCTGAAGCTGTCTTAAGCCGGCCGCGTCACACCGATCTGTTCATCATGTCAAGATTTAATATCTTACGCGGCGACTTCCGCTCCGCAGTGAGCCATGCGAGGTTTCAATGATTGCCGCTTCAGGAACAATACGGGCGCGCTTTCGCTCCACGCTTCACACACTACAGGCTGCGCGCCGCGAGCGCCGCGAGCGCCACTTCACGGTCGTCGAAATGAAACGTCTCGGTGCCGATGATCTGGTAGTCTTCATGCCCCTTCCCGGCAATCAACACGACATCTCCGGTCCGCGCTTCGGCGATCGCACGTTGAATCGCCGCGCGACGATCGGCGATCTTGAGATAGTCTTTACTGACGGATCGCATTCCGCTCTCGACGTCGTCAAGGATGGCGTGCGGATCTTCCGTGCGCGGGTTGTCTGATGTGAGGATCACATAGTCGCTCAGGGTGGCGGCGGCCTCGCCCATTGGCGCGCGTTTGGAGCGGTCGCGGTCGCCGCCGCAGCCGAATACGGTGATGATGCGCCCGCGCGTAACATCGCGCGCCGTGCGCAGAACATTAATCAACGCATCATCCGTGTGCGCGTAATCGACGACGACGGCAAAATCTCCCGCGTGCCTGACACGCTCGAAACGGCCGGGCGCGCCCGCGCAGGCCTCGACCGCGCGCGCGATCGTCTCCATCTCATAGCCGAGCGCGAGGCCGCTGCCGGCGGCGGCGAGAATGTTATAGATATGCGGGCGACCGACGAGCGGCGAGTGCAACGCACGGTCGCCGGCCGGAGTGCGCAAATAAAAGCGCGTGCCTTCCAGCGAAAATTCGACATCCCGCGCCGTCACATCCGCCTCGGCATTGAGAGCGTAGCGGATGACTCGTGCCCCATCCCGCTCAAGCCCATGCGCCAACTCCGCGCCGCGCGCGTCATCAATATTGATCACGGAAGCGCGCGGCGGCTCACCCAGGCGGCCATCAAATAAGCGTCGCTTGGCGGCGAAATATTCTTCCATCGTGCCGTGATAATCGAGATGATCGCGCGTCAGGTTGGTGAATACGGCGAGGCTGTAGCGCAGCGCGTCGCAGCGATGAAGGTCGAGGGCCTGCGAGGAGGCTTCCATCACCGCGGTGCGGCAGTTCGCTTCGACCGCGCGGCGCAACAGGCGCTGCATGTCGCTCGCTTCGGGCGTGGTGCGCTCCGCTTTGACCCGCGCGTCGCCGACGCGATACTCGACCGTGCTCGTCAGCGCGACCGGCTCGCCCGCGCTCTCGGCGATCGCGGCGATGAGGTACGTCGTGGTTGTTTTGCCGTTCGTGCCGGTGATGCCGACGAGGTTGAGCTCGCGCGAAGGATGCCCGTGGACTTCCGCCGCGGCGAGAGCCATCGCGCGGCGCGCGTCTTTAACTTCCAGCCACGCGCCGCTGAAATCGGCCGGGCGCGCGCGTTCGGAGATAACGCCCACCGCGCCCTGCCGCAGCGCCCCATCCACGAACCGATGCGCATCCACGTTTGCGCCGCGCACGGCGACGAACAGCCACCCCTCTCGCACCTGTCGCGAATCATGCGTCACATCCAGGACCGGCGCCGACGCTTCTCCCGTTAATGTTCCCTCGACGGCGCGCGCCACCGCGCCGAGCGTGACGCCCTCCGGCCTCCCTCGGTTCATCTCAGACATTATGTTGCCGTCACCTATTCAATAACAATTTGCTGTCCAATAACAATTTGTAAGGCATACGGAACGCCCGCTTCACAGTTCGCCGGGGCGCGCGCCAAGGCCAAACTCTTCCGGATTCGGCAGCGTCGAGCTTTCTTCGTATTCGCGCAGGGCTTCTTCGAGCGCTTTGCTGCGCGAGAGCCAGCCGGCGATGGCGAGATCATAGCGCGCCGTAATGCTGTCCAACCAGTACGGGCGGTTCTCCGCCATCCATCTCTCGCGATAACTCTGGCGCAGCACGGCCAGCTCCTCGGCCATCTCGCGTAGAGCATTGTAGATCGGCGAGGTATAGCGTCGCAGTCGCCGCACTTGACGGCGATCGCCCAGATTCAGATAAGCGTT
>JANOGZ010000727.1:0-3220 GCA_031406255.1 Pyrinomonadaceae bacterium
CGCGCGCCGCGCCGTTGCCGAGCCCCCATCCGGCGGCGACGATAAAGATGGCCGCCAGCCGCCGATCGCTCCGGACGTAGCGCAGGCCCTCCCGGAAGTCAACGCCGGCGCGCCGCGCCAGCCGGAGCGCGGAAGGAAGTAATTTAACGACCGGGTGCGCAATTTCCGCGGCGCTTCTTTCATCTTCCGTTAGACGGTCAGTCTCTTTGTGCGCGCGCCGCTGCTCCTGCGTCGCGCTCCGGATGCGGCTGATCATGACGGCGGAGACGATAAACGTCACGGCGTTGATCGCAAAGAGGATGTGACGCCCGACGAATGTCGCCGCGATGCCGCCGAGCGCAGAACCGACCGCGATCGTCGCCGCAGTGGTCGAAGCGGAAAGCGCATTCGCGCTCAGGAGGTCTGTGCCCGCGCCGACGATGTTCGGTATTGATGCCCGCTTGGCGGCATTGAAGAAGGCGGAGACGGCGATCAACGCGGCGGCGACCACATAGATCAGCGGCAGGGACGAGAATCGGCTGGCCAGCAAAAAACCGAGCGCGAGGCCGGCGCGCGCCACATCGGCACTAATCATGATGCGTCGCCGATCCGCGCGATCCGCGATCACACCCGCCAGCGGGCCAAATAATAGTAGCGGCAGATGGCGCGCGATCACGTAGAGAGCGATCGCCAGCCCTTCCCGATCCGCGCTCGCCAATTCGATGACCAGCGCCAGGACGGCGATATTATTGAGCCAGTCGCCTATCTCGGAAACGACCTGTCCGCACCACAGGCGGCGGAAATCCGCGTTGCTGGCAAGCAACTGACGATAGGTCACCGGCTTGATCTCCCAGCTGGGGAAAGAGGAAAAACAGTGGACCGGGCGTCCGCACACCCTGTCAGCGGCTTAATCTCTCCGCCTTCTGCCCGTTGCTTTCGGCCGCTTTGAGTTTGCGATAGCGCGCGAGAATGTTGGAGACATAGGCGCGCGTCGAAGAGATATCAATCCGCGCGATAAACTCCTCGGCGGAGAGTGGCCGGGCGCCCCCGGCGGTCCGGTTCCAGTCGACGGCGCGGCTCGGCCCGGCGTTATACGCGGCGACCAGGCGTGCCTCCGCATCCGGCGTGTCGCGGTAATCTTTCGAGATTTTCTCCAGATACCAGCACCCGACCTGAATATTGCGCTCGGGATCGCGTAAAATGCTGCGCGGATCGCGCGCCATTTGCCGTTCAAGCTCGCGCATGCCCGTCTCGGCCGCCCACTCCCGGCCGACCGTCGGCGTCACCTGCATCAACCCGATCTCGGCGTCGTCGCCAATCTGCCATGGTCGAAAGTAGGTCTCTTCGTGGATGATGCTCCACACGAGTTGCGGGTCGAGACGATAAATGCTGGCCTGGCGCGCGATCAGCGCGTCGTAACGGTGAATCCAGTATTGATTGAAATAGTAGAGACCGGCAGCGCAGAAGATGATGAGGGTGAGGCCGATAAGAAAGAGACGTTTCATTCAAGTAATCGGCGCGCCGCTTCGGAGCCAGCAGCGGTAGTCGTCAGTAACGCTCATCGAGTAGTCGTCTTCTCATCGCTCTGCGCGAGCTTCTGTGCGGGGCGCGTCCGTCAGTTTCTCCGCTTCAGATGTGACCACAGATCGGCCATTGAGAAAGAGGTGTCAGGTCCTTCGTAGCGCGAGAGAATGGCGCGTTGATCCAACACGTGCCCCTGCAACCAGACTTCAGCGGCAATCGTTGCTCCGACCGCCAACTGACCGCCGCGCAGCGCGCGCTGGTTGATCAGGACTTCCAGCTTGAGACGCTTCAGGTCAATGTACACCCAGTAGAGCTCGCTGCCCGACAGCGGGTTACGCAAAGGTTTGAATGAGATGACGCGCCCGCACAGACTCCAGTCGTTTTCATGCGCGGCGCGCGACGGCGCGAACTCTTCGAGCGTCTGCCAGCGCACGCGCTCTCCGCTGGCGCAGACGCGCGCGCGGTAAGCCAGCCCGCACAGGCCGACGTGAAGCTCTTGAGCGCGGAACCCTTCAGGGCCTACTTCGGTCAGATTCTGCAACTCGAAGAGGACTTCCGTGTCAGTCCCATCGCAGTATCCGTGCACGATCGCTTCGCCATCTTCATCATATTCGGTCAGCGCCCACGGGCTGATGCGCTGCACGTAGCGCGCGCGAAAACCCGGGCGACAATCAGCATAGAAGATATCGCCGGTGCCCGATTCGTAGAGCACCGTCCAGACTTCAAGCCCTTCGCCCAGTTTCCAACAACGGCCGTGCAGAACCGCGCCGCGCCGCAGCAGTTGCGTCGCTTCGCCCTGATCACCGGCGCGCTCGGCCAGGTGATTGAAATCTTTTTCGCTTGGCACTTCCAGCCCGATGGCTTCAAACGTCTCGTCCATACTCGGCACTTACAACTCGGAAAGCTCCGCTCAGATTTGTATTGATACCCCGGCTTCGGGCCTGCTCACCCCCCAGGCCCACTTACCTGATCGCGCGCTTGCGCTCGCGCACCGCCCTCGAAGTCGCCTTTTTAGCCACTTCGGGAGGGGCGGCGGCGGCGGTGGACGTCTCGTCCGAGGACCGCGGCGCACGACTCTTATAACCGCGTATATTGCGCTCCGGGCCGTGCGTGGGGCGCGCGCCCGAACGCATCATCTCGGCAAACAATTCGACATCATAATCCGCTTCGCGCGCCATTTCCTCGCGAATCGCGTGCAGTTCTTCGAGAAATCTCGGTTTACGATACATAGCTCAACTTGCTGAAGTGCGAACTGGCGATCATCCCTTTCACACTTTGTTTATTAGTCGGTGCCGACGAGAAACTCCGGTGTGACGATCATCGGCACAAAGAATCCGGCGGCCGTATTGAAAAGGCGGATGCGCGCCTGCCGCCGCACATTTGCCAGATGACCGAAGTTCCATGTTACTAGATAGTCTATTTTATGAAATGAGGCAACCGCGACGTGGAGCGCATCGGCGATAAACTTGCGGTGAAAGATGCCGCGCGAGATATAACCGTCGGCCAGAATCGTCGCTTCGTCGGTGAGCTCGACTTGTTCGAGCGGCATGATTAATTTCAGATAGCCGGTGCGGTGCGGTTCGGGAACGCGCTCCAATTCGCGGGCGACCAGCGGTGAGACGACCGCGCGATATTCCGACATCTCATGCTCCCACCAGCGAATCGTCAGGTCGCGACGAAACGGCTCACCGTTATCCAGGTAAGCGCCGACGACTGA
>JANOGZ010000035.1:0-1691 GCA_031406255.1 Pyrinomonadaceae bacterium
GCCGCCCCGGGCCGTGACCACTAAATTAGCGGTCGGCGTAAAGACGTGTTGCCCGGTGACGTTCTGAGAGTTCTGGCGGCCTCCGCGCTGATTGAGGAATCGATCCCCCACCAGAGTGCCGATGGGCTGGGCGAAAGTGGCCGACGGAAGAACCGGTGAGAGCTGATCAGAAAACAGGGGCAGGATGCCCTCCAGGTCGATCGGGTTGAACGTGTAGGTGCCGCTGAAACGCAGATTGTCGCGCACTGACGCGTCAACACGGGTGAAGACATAATCCCGTCTCTGATTCTGGACGAACCGCCCCGAGCCGGCGATAGCTCCGGTGGTCGGATTGATGAAATCCAGATTGCGGACGGTCTTCAGGAACTGCGGAGTGTAGCTCACGAAAAACCAGGCCCGATCTTTAAGAATGGGGCCGCTGAGGTTCGCAGTCGGGAATAAGTCTGTCCCCCCGTCCCGGCGCGGCTGGAAGAACCGGGGCGCGCCTGGAAAGGCATTGGTCAGGAAACGACGGGGCGCGGTTTGCAGTTCGGATGGGCGCAGGGTAAGGCCGAACTCTCCGTGAACCTCGTTGCTGCCGCCCTTGGTGACGACGTTGATCACACCGCCAGTCGCACCGCCAAACTCTGCTTCGAAGCCGGAGGATTTGACCTGTACTTCCTGCACGAACTGGAAGGGTATGTTGTTGTTGGTGTTCAACGTGCCGGTGCGGAAGTTGGTCACTTCCTGGCCGTCGATGATGAACGTGTTTTCCGAACCGGACGCGCCGTCAATCTGAAAGCCGCCGGAGAGGGGCTCGTTGCGCACCGCCGGGGCGATTTGCAGGAGGCTGGTAAAGTTGGTGCCCTTCGGCAGCAATTCGGCGACCTGCGCCGTGATGTTGGTCTGAATCTTGTTGTCCGTCGGATCAATTGCTAGTGCATCCGACACAACGGTAACAGTTTCCTGAACGTTGCCCGCTTGCAGCGCGATGTTTACCGGTGTAGTTTTACCAAGAACGACCTCGACACTTTCGGTTATCGTTGAGCCGAAACCGGAGGTCGCACCAGTCGTAATGTTGTAGAAACCTGGCGGTACTTGCAAAATGCGGAAGAAACCGCTGTCGTCTGTTGTGACGGTACGGTTAAAACCGGTGGTGGCGTCGGGCCGGGCTCCCTCGGTCCTGCCTACGCCGCTGGTAATAGTCACGGGGACTCCCGTCACCACATTGCCCTGGGGATCCTTGATAGTGCCTTCCAGGGTACCCGTCCGTTCCTGACCAAATGCTACCGCGGTCAGACACAGGATCAGGGTAACCATCGAAGACAAAAATTTAAGCTTTGTAATCATTAGGTTTTGGCTCCTCCAAAAAAAACAGAAATTCGAGAATGTGTGCTTGAGAAGCGATCCGGCGGAATACCGGAAAACTTGTATGTCAATTGCAGCAATATGGATCAAGCAACTCCAGGGCCAGAACCGCAGAGGAGGCTGCGGTCTCTCTGTAACTGCCGCTAGATAAATAAGTAAGGGGATGCCGTGCGGCCTTAGACAGCGCCTTCCGCACCCTTGAAATACCGACTTTTGGATCAAATTTTTGGATTTAAATCCAAGTTTCTGAATAGTCATTATGATAGTTCAGATTACCAGTTGGGCCTTCAAAAGGCAGGCTTTTCGAGACTTTAGTAGCGGCGGCGGATGAGACCCGCGCGGCC
>JANOGZ010000057.1:0-2849 GCA_031406255.1 Pyrinomonadaceae bacterium
AGGCGGTGGTCCCCGATGATGTCGCCGTCGCCGATCATCACGCCGTGGCTGGTCAGGACGCCGTCGCCGATGATCACGCCGTCGCCGATGATCACGCCGGTGCCATAGATCTTCTGGTACCTGGTGATCAAATTGGTTCCGGTCGCATAGGCGTAGTTCATGATGATGCCCTGCGCCCAGGGGAATGTCGTGACGCCGGGAATCAGGTTCTCAACATAAGCAATGCTGGTCTGTGGTGTCGGCGGCAGACTCGTCGTCAGCAGCGGATCACCAACAGGGGTCGCTGGAGTTAATACAGTGCCCAGAAGAGACGTTACGGGAGTTAACACCAGATCCTGACGTACGAGTTTGGCGAGACGGACCGCGCCTTCGACGTTGATCTGTCCGGCGCCCTGCTCGTAGTGGTTAAATCCGGCGAGCGGCTGCGCCGTGTACATCAAGATCGCCTTGACCATGTTCGGCGTCAGCTTCGGATTGACTTGCAGGAGCAATGCCGCCGCACCGGCCGCGATCGGCGCCGCCATTGATGAGCCGTTCAGACGCATCATCTTGCGCGTAATGTCCTTGCTCACACCGGCGTCGAGGCTCGGATTGTCCGTGACCATCTTATTGTATCTCGCCTCGGCCGCGATGATCTTATTACCGGGAGCGACGAGGTCGGGCTTGATAAGGTTATCGTAGTGCTTGACGCCCGCCGCATCGGTCGAGTAGCTGCGCGTCGGGCCGCGTGAACTGTAGGTGGCGACCCGATCGTCGGCGCGATTAATCGTGCCCACGGTATCGGTAGCGCCGATCGTAATCGCCGAAGGCTCGTTGCCGGGCGAGTGAATCTGACCGTAGAGCTTCCGGTCGCTACCGTCTTTTCCGTTATTGCCGGAAGCCGCGACGACGACGATGCCGGCATTAACCAGTCGGCGAACGGACATGCACAGCGGGTCATTCTTGTAAGAATCAATGGCTGGCATGCCGAGGCTCATGTTGACGACGCGGATGTTGTAGGTCGTATGGTTGGCCATTAACCAATCAAGCGCACTCATTACGCCGGATACGGTGCCCGTGCCCAGACCGTTCAACACGCGAAGGTTGATGAGGTTGGCGTTCGGAGCAATACCGATGTATTTGCCTTTCGAGATGATGCCATTGCCGGCCGCGATCGAAGCGACGTGCGTGCCGTGACCGTGCGGGTCATCGGTCCGCGCTTCGCCCGTGAAGTCGCGGCTCAGAGCAACGCGCGTGACTTTGGTGGCGGTGTTCAGCAGTGACTGGTGGGCGGTATCGGCGCCGGAATCGAGCACGGCGATACCGATGCCCGCTCCGTTGAGGTTGCCCGCGCCGCTGACAGTGTCGATAAAACGCACGGCATCAGCGCCGACTGTCGTCGAAACGTGGCCGCCGAATGATTTCACCTCTCGGTCCGGAGAGACGTACTTGACTTCGCTGAAAGCCGCCAGTTCCTCGACCGCACTCGACGGCAGTTCAACCGTGAATGCATTGAGATTTTTGAAACTGCCGCGCACATGCACACCGTTACGGTTGAGGAAAGCATTAAGGGGCCCACTCATTTTTCCTTCTAACTGAAGGATCACACGGGTGGAAGCCGCTGTTGGTGTCCCACCGCGGAGGTCGGGGGAGACCTTATTAGCTTTCGCTACATCTTTTTTGGATTGTGCTCTGGCGGAATCGGCGATCATGATACCCATGCACAGCGAGAACATGAGTAAAATGGACGTGATCCACGTCATGTTTGGAGAGCGTTTAAATTTGTTCACTTTGATTTCCCTCATTTCGGTAACCGGACGATCTCTTGGCTCTTGCCTGAGACTCCTGGCTTTGCGAGCCCGCTTCGCAGCGGGGGTGCCTTTAATCGATGATGGATCGCTTGATGGGGCACATTAACTATTGGCGAATTGCGCGGTAGCTACTTAAAAAGAACATTATCAAATTACTGCGCCACGCGCGCCTTCCTTAAGGCAACGTATATGCCATCTCACTGGAAAACGTTAAATGTTGTAGTTATGATATTTGTACCTTTCTGGAAGAAGGCTTAAGATCGAGCCGTGACAGGATTCGGTCAGCCTGACGCGGCGGTCACGTCAATCTGACGGATGGGAAGTGGGCATCAGAGCGCGCTCGAATTATTCCAATTATGGGTGAAGATGCTAAAAGAGTAATGAGCGACGGAGGCCATCCGCTGCCCGGGTAGATCCTGAAGATAGCGAATGGGCCGGGGGGCGTCACCCGATGCGGCGGAGGCGGGATGGTACAACGCAACTTTAAAGACGTTTATAATACCCCGGGGGCGGATTCTGTAAATATATGACATACGAAGAGGCATACGCGAAATTGCTCAATCACGCTAACCTTGTCAGCCTTGACGCCGGCAATATAGCGGAGGAGGACAGCTTTCTTTTCGCGCTTTGGAAATCCGGAAAAGACAGAACCTTGCCGCCCCTAGACAAGCTTTACGGCGATATTCTCGCCTGTCTGGAGGTGGTGAATCGCCACCTCAACGGCGACACTCCATCGGAAAACTTCACGGAAAAGGCGAGCCAACTCGACCGCTTTCTCGCCAGCGCGATGTGGAGCATCACGCATAACGGCTGGCAGTATCATCGTCGCTGGGAATTTGAACACGTGCTTGAGCAAACGGTCGTCAACCATCTGGCATTGATACTTTGGCGCATCTCCTGTGCCTGGGGAGCGGTGCTCGACGGTGATATTGATTCGCTTCCGGACCATGTCAGGAACGAGGAGATAACCGGCGCCGCACCGCCGACACAGCCATTGCACACGGCGCCCCAGTAGCTCGTCTCCCCGACCCGGAGAGCAAATTGCTGCGCTTGCCATAC
>JANOGZ010000064.1:0-5475 GCA_031406255.1 Pyrinomonadaceae bacterium
CGCGGCATCAGCGGCGCGATTTGTTCGATGACGCCATACATCACGCTTTTTTCTTCGCCGACGCTGAGGCCGCCGATCGCGTAACCGTCGAAGTCCAGGTCGACCGTGCGCGATAGACTCTCGCGTCTGAGCTCCTCGTGCGTCGCGCCCTGCACGATTCCAAACAGCGCCTGCGCGCCGCTCAGCTTCCGGTCGGCCGCCGGTCTCCGCCCGGCATCCATTCCTTCCTGCTGCAGGATGCGAAAGCGCGCCATCGAGCGCGCGGCCCAGCGCGCCGTCAGTTCCATACTCCGGCGCGCTTCCTCAACGCTGGCGCGCCCCGGCGTACACTCATCGAAGGCCATCACGATATCCGCGCCGAGCGCGGCCTGCACATCCATCGAAACTTCCGGTGAGAGAAAGCAGAGACGACCATCGACGTGCGAGCGAAACTCCACACCCTCCTCCGCGATGCGACGCAACGCGCCCAGACTCCAGACCTGGAAGCCGCCCGAATCAGTCAGCAGTGACCGCTCCCACCCGATAAAGCGGTGCAGCCCGCCGCAGGCGCTGATCGTTTCAACGCCCGGGCGTAACCATAGATGATACGTGTTTCCGAGGATGATGTGGGCGTCCAGTTCCGGCATCTCGAGCGCTTCGAACCGTAATCCCTTCACTGTGCCGAGCGTGCCGACGGGCATGAAGACCGGCGTCTCGATCGTGCTCCGGCGCGTTCTCAGTAAACCGGCGCGCGCCTCGCCGTCGTGCGCGATCATCTGCCAGTCAAGAGCCTGCTGTTTCATGGAGGGTCGGGTTGGCGGTGGCCTGACCATTCGCGGCGGACGGATGTTTCCCACCGGGGAGAAATCTTCGCCCGGCTCGCGAGAGCGCCGACGGTTGATTTTTCGCGTTACCGCTTCCTTAATTTCTTCGTCAAACTATCGCGAGTAAGCGGGGCTTCAGCCTCCGTGCCAATCCTCGGCGGCAACGATAGGGAGCCTGACGATAAATGTTGCGCCGCGCCCCGCGCTATGGGCTTCGACCTGCCCACCGTGCGCTTCGACCAGTTCTTTGACCAGCGCCAGACCGATGCCGAGCCCGCCATGACGCCGCGTCGCGGAGCTATCAGCCTGCCGAAAGCGCTCCCAGATAAAAGGCAAAAAGTCGGGGGCGATGCCCTCCCCGGTGTCTTCCACTTCGATGGCGATCCAGCGCCGGCTGGCGCCTCCAGCGCCATTGTCAGTATCAACTACCGGTACGATGCTCAGGAGCCGCGAACGGACTGTGATCCGGCCGCCCTCAGGCGTGAACTTAATCGCGTTGGCCAGCAAATTCCAGAGCACCTGCTGCATGCGCTGTGCGTCGACGCTCACCTCCGGCAAGCATTCATCAAGCTCCTGATGTATTTCGAGACGACGCGCGGCCGCCGTTTGCCGCACCGCCTGCACGGCGTTGTTCACCGCTTGATTGATATCGAAGGGCGTGCGTTCGAGCCGCAGCATGCTCCGTTGAATCCGCGACAGATCCAGCAGGTCGTTGATCAACTGCGTCAGCGAGGCGGCAGAGTTGTTGATGGCTGCGATGCCATCCGCGAGATCAACATTTGTTTCCAGTAGTTCCCTGTTTTCGCCGAGCAATTCGATCCACCCGGTGATTGATGTCAGCGGGGTGCGCAGCTCGTGCGAAAGCGTGGCGAGGAATTCGTCCTTCAGGAGGCTGGCCGCGCGCAGTTCGGCGATCAGACGCGCGTTCTCGAGCGTCGAGCCGACATGCGTCGCCACCGCCATCAAGAGATCGATATCATCTTCCGCCCAGCGCCGCTTGCGCCGCGTCTGATGCCCGCCGAGCGAGCCGATGACGCGCCCCTGGTTCATGATCGGCACGACGATCAGGCTCTGGACCTTCGTCTTTTCGACTAAATCCTCGAAGCCGGCGGCGAGCGTGTGTGTACTGACATCATCGGTAAAGAGCGGACGCCGGTTGGTAATGAGCCAGTAGCGCAGTGGCGAACGCTCCCAGACGTCCGCCTGGTTGGTGATCGGCTCGACGCCTGCGGCGCACCATTCACCGTAAGAATCGGCATGCTCATCATCCGCATACAGCACGGCGATGCACCGGTCGAGATCGAGCACCTCGCCGATGCGCTCGATAACGGCATCCACTTTCTTCATCGGATCGCCGGTTTGCTGGAGAGATAACAGCAGCCGATTGACGACCGCCTCGCGTTCCGCCTGCGCCTGAATGGTCGCGAACAGGCGCGCGTTGACGATCGTTTCCGCCACCTGCGCGGCGGATATTTCGAGCAACTGCACATCCCTCTCACGAAAACCGCCCGGCCGATTGGCAACATAGATAAAGCCGATGAGTTCGCGCTTGATCCGCATCGGCACGCTGAGCACGGAACGTATCTGGAAGCGCTCGATCAGGCTCGGATCGAAGCGCGGGTCGTGCGCCGGATCATTTGAGACGAAGGGCTCACCCGTCTGGTAGATGGGAACGCCCGCGTTCTCGGGATCGAGCGCAAACTGAAAGGCACGGACCACTTCGCGCGGAGTGTTATAACCCGGCGTTTCAGCGCGCACGCGATTATGGCGACGATCATAAGTGGCGATCAGACACATCTCGCCGCCGACCAGTTCGGCGATGGCGCGCGTCAGGCGTCCGCTGATTTCGGCGGTGTCCGTTCGCATCGAAAACGCGCGCGAAATCTCGTAGAGGCCGGCCAGCTCCTCTGCGCGACGGCGGCTGGCGTCGTACAACTGCGCGTTAGTGAGGGCGACCGAGACCTGCGCGGCGACCGTCCCCAGCAGCTTCTGCTCTTCTTCCGTCCAGCGGCGCACGCGCGAGCCATCATGCACTTCGAGCAATCCGTTGGGCGAGCCGCCGACATGGACGGGCGCGGCCAGCACAGCGCGTACCCCGAGGCGCTCATACAGACCGATCAGCTCATCCTGTTGCACCTCTTTGATATCGCTGATGCTGACGGTTGTGCCTGATTCGAGCACGCGGCGCGCGTGTTCGCTGGCGCGCCGGATCGCGCCGCTGTGCGCGCGCAGCGAAGCGACATCGGATCGCGCCAGATACTCGTAATCGACCACCGCGTCATCGCTTCCCTCCTCGAATAAGGTGATATGGCAGCGTTCCGCTTCGAGCGCGTCGCCGAGCGCGGCGACCGTCTCTTGTAGTACGGATGAGGAGTCGAGCGAGCTGGCCAGCTGATGGCCGATGCGCCCGGCCAGCTGCTCGCGCCGGGCGGCCGCTTCCATCTCCCGCGAGCGGCTCTCCGCTTGTTCGAGCAGCAAAACTTTTTCGATCGCGATCGCCAGCGGCGGGGCGAGACGTTCGAGCGCCAGCAGATGCTTGCGATCGTACGCGCGCAGCGTGCGGCAGGTCAGGTTCAGGCTCCCGACCGCCGCGTGAGTCGAAAACAAGGGGCAGCACACGGCCGAGCGGAAGCCTTCAAGCTGTAGGTCTTTGTAAACGTTAAATCTGTTTTCCGCCCGCAGATCAGGGATCACGATCATTTCGCGCTGCCGGAGCGCGAGTTCTGTGACGGAGCCGTGCATTGATCCGATCGCCCCGACTTCGAGCGATCCGGCGTGGTTGCCTGACAGCGCGAAGACGCGCAGGTGCTCGCCGTCCGCTTCGCACAGCGCGATCGTCGCCCGATCGAAAGGGACAAGCGCGCGCATTTGCTCGCTCGCCAGACTAAACACTTCATCTATCGTCCGCCCGGAATTGACCGCTGCGACGACGCGGTTAACAACTTCGAGCTGCTCGGTCGCCTCGCGCAGATAATCAAAGAGCGCGCTCATCTCGTCGATGCCGATCAATTCGCGCTCCGTTTCGTCATCCGTGCGCTCGGTACGCTTCACCAGACATAAAACGGCGGCCCGCTCTGCCCACCGACAGGCAACGCGTTCGACGCGGACGCGCACGGACTGTTCCTTTCCGACGAAGAGGCTCGCGCTCCTGTCCCCATCCGTCGTGGCCGACTGCGGCTCGAATCTCAAGAACGCTTTCGCTTCGGCCCCGACGAGGGAGGCGTCCGGGCGCGCCACGAGACGGGCGAAAGCCTTATTCGCGGCGAGGACGCGCTCCCCGTCCTCGTCAATGATGATGGCCGGGTCGCTCATGCGCTCGAAGAGAGCGATAAAATTGGCGTCTGTGCTCATCCAAATGTTTCGCAGCAAGCAAGAGGATTCAGAACCGGAGCTGTTAACTCCCTGTCAGTCAGTACCGCCCTCGGGTTACTGAGCGGCAGACCCGCCCGCTACCCGAGGGCGGTACCGACAAAACGCACTCCGTATCCTGGTGTAGCGTACATATAGCCGCTGATTTTCCGATCGCACCGTAGCGGCGCTCAGCGCTTCCGCGCGCGGCGGTGGCGCTCGATGATGCGGAGCGGGGTGGCGAAAAAATCAAACGCTTCGCGCAGGCGATTTTGCAAATACCGCTCATAAGAGAAGTGCAGGCCCGGCTTACCGCCCGCCGTAAAGACGACGAACTTTGGCGGACGCACGCCGACCTGCGTGACGTATTGCACATGAAGTCGGGAGCGCCCCCCCTTCACGGGCGAGGGTGCCGTCCCGCCCCGCTGCGGCGCGATCGTGCGCTCGAAAAAGTCGTTCAATGCGGAAGTCGGGATGCGGTGGTTGCGCGCTTCACTGGCGCGCCGGGCGAGCGGCAGAATCCTGTCGACACGCTGACCGCTCAGGGCCGACAGCGTCAGGACGGGAGCCCAGTCCAGGAATTTCATGCGGTCGCGCAAGTTCCGTTCAAACTCAGCCGCCGTGCCCGTCTTTTTGTTTTCCACGGCGTCCCACTTATTGACGGCGATGATGATCGAGCAGCCGGCGTCGAGCGCATAACCCGCGATGGTGGCATCGAGCGCCGCCACGCCCTCGGTCGCATCAACGACCACGACCGCGACATCGGCGCGGTCAAGGCTGCGGCGCGCCATCAACACCGAGAGCTTCTCGGCCATCTCTTCGGTCTTTCCTTTACGACGAATGCCCGCCGTATCAATCAGACGAAACTGCCCGCCTTCTCGCTCGAGCAGCGTATCAACCGCATCGCGCGTGGTGCCCGCGACGGGCGAAACGATGACCCGCGTCTCGCCGAGCAGCTGATTCAATAACGACGACTTGCCGACGTTCGGCCGACCCACGATCGCCAGCCGCACCTCCCGTGGAGCACCAGAGGTCTCATCACTGCTGGCCGCTTCGGCAGCGGCCCCGGCGTCTGCGAAGCCGGCGACGAGCGCATCGAGCAGCTCGCCGATGCCTAATCCCTGCTCCGCCGAAACGGGGAAAACTCCGGCGAAGCCGAAGCGATGAAACTCGCCGGCATCGTCTTCAAGACGCGTCGAATCCGCCTTGTTTGCCGCCACGAGCACGGTCTTTCCCGTCGTGCGGAGCAGCCGCGCCAGTTCCTCATCGAGCGGCGTCGCGCCCGCCCCGGCGGCGACGACCCCCCCCAGCGCCGCCGCCGCGC
>JANOGZ010000069.1:0-1193 GCA_031406255.1 Pyrinomonadaceae bacterium
AGGGCCCGCTCGGTCACGGGCGGAAGTTCCAGTCAGCCCGTGACCGCGCGGACGCGAACCCGTTCGGGGTTCGGCGCATCCGCGTTAGTGTTTTCGTGGAGGGATTGTGGCTCTGGTGACGAGGCTTAATTTCCCGACGTACATCCCGTAAACGACCGCCAGATAAATCAGGCGGCTTTCGCCCGGTCGCCACCTTGAAGGGTTTTGACGGACGTTAAGGCTGGCTTACGGGCAGCCAATTCACGCGCAACGTATCGCGCACGAATGTTGAAAGCAGCGTTCCAATCTGCATTATGCGTGTAGCCACACAACACACACTTGAAATCGCTCTGTGTCTTGCGATTTGCTTTGTCGCAATGTCCGCAACGGCTACAGGTGCGCGAAGTGTAGGCGGCGTCAACTTCGGCGACCGCAATGCCGTGCTTACTCGCAACGTGATTGAGTTTGAGAAAGAGAGACGAGAAAGGCCAGCCATGTTGAATCAGTCGTTGCTTCTTAGCAACTCTGATGCGACTACGGATGCGCTTCAAGTTCTCAACCGCAATCGTCGCACAATTGCCATTGATTGCTTCACGGACTATGCCGTTGGCGACGTTCCACAGTTTCCACTCGACCGCACGATGCTCCTTACCCGACAGCCGTTTGAGCGCGCGCCGAAGGTTTCGGCTTTTACTCTGCCCTTCAGGTTTAGTTTGGAGACTTCGGCGTTGACGGAAGCGACGGCGACGAACTTGTTTGATAGTCCCGCCGGCGAAGGACTTTCCAGACGAAGTAAAAGCGATGCGGTTGATGCCGCTATCAACTCCGAGCACGTTAGTGCCGGAAGCGTCTGGGACTTGCTTTTCAGCGACGAGGTGCAGATACCACACACGCCCTCGACGGCAGAGCGTCACGGTCGCCGCAATCTTCCAATCACCGTTCAAGTATTGCCGTTGATAGTCAGCGAGAAGGAGCGAGACGGTGACCCGCTCTTCGATAGTCGTGAGCCTCGCACAGGCGTGTTCAAGTTTGAGCGTGCAAGTGCGGGCGTCGTAACGCACGGCCGCGACGTCGCGCCACTTGTGCAGTTTACGCAACTCTCGTTGATACGCTTCCGCCACGATAGCGCGTGCCGAACAAACGAGATTCGCGGAAAGCGAGGTCGCCGCCCGAACATCTTTGTAGGTCAAGTGATGCAGCCGGACGGCGTTGCT
>JANOGZ010000077.1:0-3437 GCA_031406255.1 Pyrinomonadaceae bacterium
TCGCGCCTGCTGCACAACCAACGGTTGACACCCCATGACTTGGCGGAAGCGGTCTGTCACCAAGCGTTGCGCCAAGTCCCGCGCTCCAAGACGGTGCGCGTCACCCTTGACATGACGACGGCCAGTTGGTCAGTCTCGTCAACCCAGCAGCGACCAGAGCCTATGCCGGGGCACAGCTCTCGCGAACCAAGACGGATAAAGTGGATGCCGAGCTGATCGCACGCTTCTGCCTCACGCAAAAGCCGCAGCTGTGGACACCTGCTCCACCAGAAGTGTGCGAGTTACAGGCACTTGTCAGGAGACTGGACGCCCTCATGGAGATGCACACGATGGAGGGCAACAGGTTGTCGAGGGGTGTCACTACAGCTGAGGTCAGAAACTCCATTGAGAGCGTCGTCAGCCACCTTGACGAACAGATCGCGCGGACAGAAAAGCTGATCCGCAAGCATATCAATAATCATCCACTGCTTCGAGCAGACCGTGACCTGCTGCTCTCGATTCCCGGCTTGGGTGAAGCGACAGTGGCGAGGCTGATGAGTGAGATCAACTTCCACCAGTACGAGAGTGCGCGTCAGGTGGCGGCTTTCGCTGGACTGGTTCCGCGCCTGCGTGAATCGGGCGCGAGTGTCCGCGGCAGGGCGCGGTTGTCAAAAATGGGTGCGCCGCGCATTCGTCGCTCACTCTACTTCCCGGCGGTGACGGCACTCAGATGTAATCCGGTGATCAAAGCCTGGGCACGTGGGCTGAGGGAGCGAGGCAAGTGCAAGATGCAGATCATCGGTGCGGTGATGCGCAAGCTCATTCATCTTGCTTACGGAGTCTTGAAGAGCGGCAAGCCGTATGACCCACTGTATGCACAAAAAGCTTGACAGGTAACACGGTATCTAACCCGCGCCGAGCGAGCAGCATTCAATTTACATCAGAGGAAGAATCTTGAGAAGCATGCTGTCGAGGCGTCGGGTTGAATGAGTTGTTAGGCTGCGCCTTACTCAGAAATACGCCACTCTTCATTATACACTCCGACGAATTCAATAATGCCATTTCCGACAGCCAATTTTACGTCCTGTAATTTCTTCTTCGTGTTTGAATCTTCCAAGCTGGCAAGGGCGCGATTTGAGAATAACATGAAATCTGGAAAGATTGGGTAGTAGGTCATTATCAATGTTGAACAAAGATAGGGATATTCGGCTATGTGTGTTAGGGTACAGACAGATACCCTTTCAGGTGATTAACTCACCCCTCAATTTAGAATTCCGGTATACGGCGAGAATCAGCGACTCTCTCCTTCATGCCTCAGAGATCAGACTGCTTATCTTTATTTGTTCAACATTGAAAATTGAACCACTACTGACAAAATCAAACACGGCTTTTCGGCCAACAGACGCTCACGAAGGAGAGGACAAATGAGAAGGATTTCATCGCTGGCTTTCGCGTTTTTAATTCTCACGGCTTTCGGGCTGCAAGCGGCTTCGGCGCAGATCAGGATTCCCGAAATTCCGGGAATCAAAAAACCGAAGAAAGAATTGCCAAAACAGGAACAGCCGCAAACGAACAACGAACAAACAAACAGGAGTGGTCAATCAAGTGGAGGAAATGACAATAGCGACGAAGCTCGAACAAATAAGGCTCAAAACGAAATTATGCAGGTTAAGCCGTCTAATGTCGGCAAAATCTATTTTTCAAATAAACCGTTCACCACGACTAACGAGGGCAGTAAAACTTCCTTCACTGCGGGTGAATATATCTACGGTCGGTTTGAAACGGGCGGCGGAACTTTGAGAGATGTTCTGAAATTTTCTCCGATAACTGATGAAAACCCCGAGCATAGATTAAACTACAATCTCTACCTTTATTATATTAGCAAAGGGCTGATTATACAGCCTCAAGAAGCAGTGAAAGCTATTTATAATTATCCGTTTACCGTTTTGACGGAGGCGGATTTGGATAAAACTTATTGGAATTTTGACGTTTTACCCGAACCAGCCAAAGCTGCGACCAGAATATACACTCACGTAAGAATGATGGAAATAGAAAGCGAAGACGGTCCTTACGCATTGTATAACTATCTGAAAAACTCCGCCGAAGAACAAACCTACACCGTCAGAATCGAATTGCAGAGACAAACCAGAGATTTTCGCGGCAAAGTAGAAGACGAGGGAAAATGGCTGATTGTGGAAGGACGCGCGACGATTGATTTTAAAGGAACAAATTTCGCCAAGATCAAAGCGGACGGCGATCAAATAGAGGCAAATCGAGTACAAAGGTATAAGAAGGCAAAGGAAGAAGCCGATACTGCCGAATTAGCGAATGAAGCACTACCAAGTGAGTGGACGTTAAAATCAAATCCACTGTTGCCCGGACTGACGGAAAGCAGCGTTAAAGCGATGTTTCAATACAACCACCCCTACCGGGTGCAAAAACAAATTATCAAACTTTATGCAGAACCGGCTACATCAAGAGAACGAACTGTTGTGCCTAACGAATTAGGTATTCCAAAATACCGTTACGTGAGGCAGAAGTTCACTGTTTTTGTAAAAGTAGTTGGCGAAGACAAGTGTTTTTACCAAAGACTCACACCCGCACAGGAGTACTCAGGCGGCGGAACTTTCGGAGATTTCTACGCGCTATTGGAAGGTCGGGTAAATATTTCTTGCGCGAAAATGGGCGTGAAATAAACGTAGGACTTACGCGGTGGAAATAGACGCGTGTTGAAAACAACGGGCTTAGCGAAAACACGGCTTCCCGAGAGTTATTGATTCTTCGTTCAACTGCGTAAGTCCTATTCAAAATATTTGAGTTTGCAAATCGGGCAGAGACTATAACCGCCGGGGCCGAGAGTTAGCTCCTCGGATTTGAAATGGTTCCTACAACGGAGGCAGCGTACGCCATCAAACATGATGTATTCCCCTCTAATTCAATGAACGAAACCAGGTAAGCAGCCTAACGCTCGGCATCACCCGCCCGCTGCTGCCTTTGAATTTAAGAGACCTGCTAATTGCGGGTCGGGTGCATGCCGTTGTTAGGTGGCGGTGAATTCTTAAGATTGGTCGTTGTGACCTTCGCGAATGTAACGTTCAACTAAAGAGGCTAGATTATTAAGCTGCTCATCAGTCCGCTTCTGATTTCTAGCGACTTCGCCAACAATCTCGCTTAAGGCGCTAAGGTTGGCCGCAAACATATCCATACGAGAACCGCTGCGATCCATTCGCTCATCCATATTCCGCGCTAATTCGACAAGGGTGGTGAAAGCATTTTCGAGTCGCAATAATCTTTCTTCCGTAGTCATCTTCAGATACCTTTCAAAGCACAATTCCCACATATACTTTTGTAAGATTCAGTGTAACGAATTCGATTAAGGAAACCAATCAACGAGACACCTAATGACCGAATTGAGCGGCGCGCAGGCCACTTTGAATATAATAGCTTCCTAACTGCGC
>JANOGZ010000082.1:0-5018 GCA_031406255.1 Pyrinomonadaceae bacterium
ATTTGCCTCGATGGCCTGCGGTGCGTACTCGCGTGTGCGCCAACAATTCAAAACGCCGATCGGAAAATTCGAGGGCATCGAAGAGCCGCTGGCGCGCATCGGCGGCCACACGTATTTGATGGATGCATGCCGCACCATCACAGCCGGCGCGCTAGACATGGGCGAGAAACCGTCGGTGCCGAACGATTCCCTGTCCCCTCATCGAGCATATCGGCGGTGAGGCTCGCCAGACCGCCACGCTCCGCCGTGTCGGCCGCCCCGCCCGTCTTCAGCACGAGGTTCATCGTGACGACCGGCAGTTCGTGATGTTGGACGATCAGAACGTCAAGGCCGTTCGAGAGACGCCGCCGTTCGAGCTGCGGCAGATTAAAGCGCGGAGCGGCTTTGGGTTTGGGTAGATGGGCGGTGCTTGCGCTGCGCTGCGCCTTTTTCTGATGGCTCGCTTGTCCCGCCGTGCGCGGAGCGGTCGTGGTCGGCGGCGCCGCGCCCGCGGTGACCGCCGCGGCCGTCTCAGCTTTAGGCTTGACCTGTGCGCCGGCCGGGCGGTCGCTGCCGGGCTGCTGCTGTGGCTGCGAGGCGCCGGTGCTGGGCGTTTGCGTCGCGGCATTCGATGAAACGCCCGTCTGCGTCATGCCTCCGGTTTGCTGGGAGGGCGGAGCGATCGCTCGGGCAGGCTCCGGGGCCGTTTCGCCGGTCGTCGGTCGCGCTGCCGCGGTGGTCGCTGCCGCGCGGGGCGTGACCGTCAGCACGAAGCGCTTGTCGGTCAGATACTCTTTCGCCACGCGCTGAACATCTGCGGCCGTCACACGACGGTAACGCGCGAGGTCCTTCTCGAAGTAGCCGGGATCATTCAAAAAAGTAGCATACTGGTTGAGCTGGTCGCTCTTACCGCCGAAGCCGCCGACCGTTTGCAGGCTGTAGACGAAGCCGTATTCGAGCGAATTATAGGCGCGCTCCATCTCTTCGGCGGTCGGTGGGGCCGATTTGATTCTCGCGATCTCTTCATTGATCGCCGCCTCCACTTCTTCGAGCGTCTTACCGGGCTTGGCTGTGGCGATCACCTGAAGCGCCCCGGCGATCTCGCGCGATTGGTTGAACGCGCTGACGTCCTGCGCGATCTGCCGCTCGTAGACGAGAGCTTTGTACAGGCGCGAACTCTTGCCGCTCGCGAGGATGTTGGAGAGCATATCAAGCGGCGCGTCATTGGGCGTCCACTGCGGTTCGGCATGCCACACCATATAGAGGCGCGGCAGCGCGACGCGATCTTCCATCGTCGCGCGGATTTCTTTGTCGAGTCTTGGTTGCGCGGCGCTGACGCGCTGCACCTGTGGCCCGCGCGGGACGGCGCGGAAGTGTTTCTCGACGAGACGACGCGCCTCGGCCGGATCAAAATCGCCCGCAATCGCCAGCGTCGCGTTGTTCGGCGTGTAGAAGCGCCGGAAAAAGTCTTTGACATCGTCCATCGAAGCGGCGGTCAGGTCGTCGAGTGAGCCGATCGTCAGCCAGTGATACGGATGATCCTCCGGGTACAGCGTCGCCGCGATCTTCGCGCTGACCAGTCCGTAAGGCTGGTTATCATAATTCTGACGCTTCTCGTTCTTGACGACATCGCGTTGATTGGCGAGCTTTTCTTCGGTCATCGCCTCGAGCAGACCGCCCATCCGGTCGGCTTCGAGAAACAGGGCGAGCTCAAGGAAATTCGACGGGACGACTTCCCAGTAGTTTGTGCGGTCGGCGTTGGTCGAGCCGTTGAGGGTGCCGCCGGCTTCCTGCAGCGGTTTGAAGTAGTCGTCGTCGTAACTCTTCGAGCCCTGAAACATCATGTGCTCGAAGAGGTGTGCGAATCCGGTGCGGCCGGGCACTTCGTTCTTCGAGCCGACGTGATACCAGAGATTGACGGCCACGATCGGCGTCGAGCGATCCTGGTGCATAATCACACGCATTCCATTATCGAGCTTGAATTCGGTGTAATTGATCGGCGGGAGGACGCGCCCGCTCGATGGAGCGTTCGACGTATGTTTAACCCTGCTCTTACGCGCTTGCCGCTTCTGCGCGAGCGCCAGCGTGGCCGGCGCAAAAAGCGACGTTGCGATCGCCATCGCCGTCAACAGACGTAGCCATCTCATAAAGAAATCTCCTTACCGCCCGAGCGGCGGGTTGCCAGGCAACATGCGAACGCTCGACCGGGCTTTGACGTCCCGGCCGGGCCCGCATGCTGCAAACCTTTCATCTTTCCAGTCAATATATGCGGGGTAAGCCAAAGAATTCTCGAGGCGGGCATTTTAGCGCGCCCCCGGGCAAACCCGCAATATTGCCCCACGGTCGGCCGCTTGCTAGAATTTCGAGGAGAGGTGTTAAGCTCTATAAATAAAATGTCTTTTGAAACAGATTTTATCGTCATCGGCAGCGGCATCGCGGGCCTGCGCGCCGCGATCGAGATCGCGCGCGCCGGCGCGCGCGTCACCGTGCTGACGAAAGAGCGCACGGATGAATCCAACACCGAGTATGCACAGGGCGGCATCGCCGTCGCTTTGTCAGAGGAAGACGAAGTCGCGCTCCATGAGGAAGACACGATCAGCGCCGGAGCCGGATTGTGTGACGAGCGGGCCGTCCATATTCTGGTCGAAGATGGCCGTCGCTACATTCAGGAATTGATCGAGTGGGGGACAGAGTTTGACCGCGAGGGCGGCCGGCTCGTCTTCACGCAGGAAGCCGCGCATTCGCGCCGCCGTATTCTCCATGCCCATGGCGATTCGACCGGAAGAGAAATCGTGCGCGCGCTGATCGCCAGAGCGAGCGCCGAGCCCCGCGTGACGTTTCTCGCGCACGCCGCGACCGAATCACTGCTCGTCGAGGACGGCCAGTGCTGCGGCGTGCGGTATCTCGACCCGCTCGTGCGCGCGCCGCGTGAACTCCGCGCGCGCGCGGTGATCGCCGCTTCGGGCGGCGCGGGCCAGCTTTTTCTGCATTCGACCAACCCGCCGGTGGCGACCGGCGATGGGATGGCAATGGCCTACGCGGCGGGCGCGGAACTGGCCGATATGGAGTTTGTGCAATTTCATCCGACGGCGCTCAACATCGAAGGCGCGCCGCGCTTTCTCCTCTCCGAAGCACTGCGCGGCGAGGGAGGCGTGCTCCGCAACAAGGCGGGTAAGCGCTTCATGCCGCGTTACCACGAGCGCGCCGAACTCGCGCCGCGTGATATTGTCAGCCGGTCGATCGTCGCCGAGATGGAAAGAACGGCCACCAGAACCGTCTACCTGGACATGACCGCGCTCGACGCGCGATTCGTCCGCCACCGCTTCCCGAAAATATATGACACGTGCTTGCGCTACGGCTTAGACCTGACGCGCGAACGTGCGCCCGTTTCGCCCGCCGCGCACTACTTTATGGGCGGCATCCGCACCGACCTCGACGGACGAACGTCGCTCGCCGGACTTTATGCGGCGGGTGAGGTGGCCTGCACGGGCGTGCACGGCGCGAATCGCCTCGCCTCGAATTCACTGCTGGAAGGTCTGGTTTTCGGGGCGCGCGCCGGGAGGGCGGCCACGGAAGATCAGGCGGATGCACGACGGGCGTCGAGCGCGGGGCAGGCGGCGTTTGCCGTACCAACGTTGCGCGCGAACTCGTACCCCGGAAACTATTCGGAGGCTGAGATGGCGCGCGAGTCGACGGCTGAGGAAATTAGCGGGAGCGGTAAAATCGCTCTCGCCGTGCGCAAAAGAGTACAACGTTTGATGTGGGAGCGCGTCGGAATCCTTCGCACGCGCGGGTCTTTGATGCGCGCCCTGCGCGAGTTCGAGCAGATCTCCCGTGCGCCGCTCAGCCCCGTGTCGCGCAATTTTCTGACGGTGGCCACGCTCGTCGTGCGCGTCGCCCTGTGGCGTGAGGAATCACGCGGCGCACACTTCCGTCACGACTATCCGCACCGCGACGACGTGCGCTGGCGTGTGCATTCGATCCTACGCAAAGATACGGATATTTCGTCGAGCGAGACAGTGGAATTCGCGAGCGCCGGTGTGGGGATTTGAGTTTTAAGGCGCCGATCGTTTTCAGAAATCACAAAGCCAGCTTCACGAACCGAAAATCCCTGAGATGGCACGCTACCAAAAACTGCACGCGTGGGATGTGACGCCGCGGGAGGCGATTGAGCTACAGAAAACTTTACGCACGAGCGTCAACACGAGCCCGCTTGACCGCCCGGTCGAAACGATCGCCGGCGCCGACATCTCCTTCAATAAATTCTCTTCGATAGTGTACGCCGGCATCGTCGTCCTGCGCCTCGCGACGCTTGAAACGATCGAAGAGGTCGGGGTCACCAGCGAGACGCGCTTCCCGTACGTGCCGGGGCTGCTGTCTTTTCGCGAGTCGCCATCGGTCCTCGAAGCCTGGTCGAAACTCAGGACCGAGCCCGATGCGGTGATGTTCGACGGGCAGGGGATCGCTCATCCGCGGCGCGTCGGGATCGCCTCGCACGTCGGCCTGCTTATTGACCGGCCTACTTTCGGGTGCGCCAAATCCGTGCTGGTCGGTAAATATGAAGAGCCGCCGCCGGAGCGCGGGGACTGGACTCCGCTGGTTGACAAGGGCGAAACGGTCGGGGCCGCGCTGCGGACGAAGACGCGCGTGCAGCCGATCTTCGTCTCACCGGGACACCTCATTGATCTGGCGGGGGCGATTGATCTCACGCTCAGAGCGACCGGCGGCTACCGCCAGCCGGAACCCACCCGCCGCGCGCACCATCTCGTCAATGCCCTCCGGCGCGGCGAGCGTGAGGCGATCTAAAAAAGTTTCGGGCGGCGCCTCGCGTGCGAAGCGCCGCCCGAAATGTTTCTTTCGAAAGCTTCCGCGACTTTTATTCGACGACCGTAAACTTGGCCGAGGGCGAGAGCGATTGACCGGAAACGCGGTCGCGGATGCGAATCGCGATCTCGTAGTCACCGGCCGTCAAGCCGTCGGTGGCAACCAGGCGCGCCAGCGTCAGACGCTGACCGGCATCGCTCAGTCCGCGCCAGTCT
>JANOGZ010000109.1:0-2248 GCA_031406255.1 Pyrinomonadaceae bacterium
CGCCGCGACCCTCACGCTGTCGCCCGCTTCGGCCTCCGTGCCGGTTGATGGAACGCTCCGTTTCGTGGCGACCCTGCGCGATGGCAGCGACACGGAAATCAAAGACCAGGCCGTCATCTTCAGCTCAAGCGATGAGAATGTTGTGGTGATCGATGAAAACGGCCTGGCGCGCGGCGTGCAAGTCGGCGTCGCTGTCATGACAGCGATGGCGGGAGATCTGTCAGCGAGCGCACGGCTCAGCGTGGCGCCCCCGGCGCTGATCATCAACGAAGTGCTCGCCGATCCGCCCGACGGGGCAGCGGGCGATGCCAACCGCGACGGGGCGCGCAGCGGCGCCGATGACGAGTTTATCGAACTGGTCAACGTCTCGCATGAGACGCTGGATATTTCGGGCTGGACGATCCACACACGTCCGCTCGACGGCACGACGGAGACGCCGCGTCACGCTTTCGCCGCGGGTATGACCCTGCCCGCCGGTGATGCTTTCGTGGTCTTCGGCGGCGGCGGTCTCGACACCGGCGACCCTGCCTTCGGTGGCGCGCAGGTCTCCACCGCCTCGACCGGCAGATTATCGCTCACCAATGGCGGTCTTCAGATCGTCGTCCGCGACGCGGCGGGCAATCTCCTCACACAGCTTTCCTATGGCACGGCGAACGATAATTTAGGCGGCGATTCGATCAATCAATCCATCACCCGCGCGCCCGATATCACGGGCACTCTCCTGCGCCACATGAACGCCAGCGGAGCTTCTGACAGGCGTTTTTCTCCCGGCACAAAAACGGACGGCTCTTTCTTCGCACCGCGCACGGGAAGATTAACCGCTTTGGCTCTGACCCCGGTTGCCGCGAGTAGTGTGGTAGGGCAGCCGAGGGAATTCAGCGCGCAGGCGTCTGACCAGTATGGCCGGCCGCTGCCGGGACTGACCTACGCTTTTTCATCCAGCGACACGAATACGGCGACGGTAGATTCGGTAACTACCGTCGCGAGCGCGGCGCGCGCGGTCGTCACGGCGCGCGCCGTCGGCACCGCCGAGATCAACGCCATGGCGACCGATGGAACCGACACGGTAATGAGCAACGCGGCGATCCTCAGCATCTCGCCCGCCCCGCCGCGCGTCGTCCGGGTCGAGATCACGCCCGCAGCCGCTGCCATCAATCGCGGTCAGACTCGGCAGTTCACGGCGACCGCGTTTGATGAAAAGAATCAGATCATCACCGGCGCGCCGTTCGCGTGGAAATCGAGCCATCCGGATGTGGCGCTCATTGATCAGAATGGTCTCGCGCGCGGCGCTGGTAGCGGAGAGGCATCGATTACCGCAACCACTCCGGATGGCAGCGGCGGGGTGATGTCCGCCCGGACGACACTCATTGTGGGAATACCTCTCATCATTAATGAGATCCTCGCCGACCCGCCGGGGATCGGCGCAATTAATCTTATCGGGGATGCCAATCGCGACGGCGTGCGAGCCTCTGACGACGATGAATTTATCGAACTCTTAAACAATTCGCAGGCGCCGCTGGATCTCTCGGGCATTACGCTCTCCGACGCCACGAGCAGGCGCTTCACATTCCCGGCCGACACCATCCTCGAAGCCGGACGGGCCGTCGTTATATTCGGCGGCGGCTCGCCGCTCGTAAATCACCCGTCCTTCGGCGGCGCGCTAATTCTCAAGGCGAGTTCGCTCGGCCTCAATAACGATGGCGACACGATCGCTCTTACCTTACCCGTCGCGGAAAACGTCGTGACCGTGACGAAGCAGAGCTATGGGTCGTCATCAACAGCGACTGATGATGCGCCGCCCGCGCCGGGCGATCAGTCACTGACGCGCCTGCCTGATGCGGAGATCGGCGCCAGCGGTGGCAAATTCGCCGCTCACACAAACGCTCTTAATTCGGCGGGCCGCCTCTTCTCGCCCGGCACGCGCGCTGACGGCACGCCCTTCGGTTCGCCGGAAATCACACGCATCGAAATCACGCCCGTCAGCGCGGAAATCTTCACCGGCGCGGCGCTCTCCATCAGCGCACGCGCCTTCGGCAACAAAAGCGGCGCCGAGGTCGAGATTCCGAATGTCTCTTTCGTATGGGATTCGAGCGATCAGAGACGCGCGACAGTATCGCCTCCGGCGATGGGTGACGCAATCACAGCCCACGGCGTGAGAGCGGGTAGCACAAGCATCCGTGCGCGGGCGGGCGGAGCGCAGATGACGACGACCGTCGCCATTCTTCCCGTCGCGGCACGCCTCCGCCTC
>JANOGZ010000113.1:0-6502 GCA_031406255.1 Pyrinomonadaceae bacterium
CTTCCCACAGGGCATCCTCGTCGAGCCCCATCACCCGTGCCAGCAGCGGTGAGTCCATCTCGCGGCCGAGCACGGCCGCGGCCGAGATCAGGCTCAGCGCCCGCTCGGGCAGCCCTTGCAGCCGCCGTTCGACGACCCCGCGCAGCGAGTGTGGAAGAGGCAGGCGCTCGTAGTCCTGTTCGGTCGCCGCCTCGTCGCCCGGCGTCTCGACTTGCCAGGCGCCGATCTCGTTGCGCCACAGCAGGCCCTCCTCGACCGCGGCCCGCAGGTACTCTGCCACGAAGAAGGGGTTCCCCTCCGAGTGCCGGGCCAGCACCCGGCTGAAGACCGGTGGCGCGGGGCTCAGGGCCAGCATGTCCCCCACCATCGCGAGGACCGCCGCGCACGTTCGTGGAGCCGATCAGAGCCAGTTTTCGCAAGCTCAAGGCGTTATATGGCGGCGCGCTGTTCACGGACGTCTATTTAATGGTTGGGAAAATGAACTCCGGCGGGACGTACACGGAAAACGCCTTGCTCATCGGAGTTGAGATGTACGGTAGGACGAAGGACACGCCGTTCGAAGAACTCAGCGACAGGCATAAACAGGTCATTAAACCAATTGGTGAAATACCTCACATTGTTGCGCATGAGCTTATCCATTACCAGCAGAAGTATCCTAAAACGAGCAAGACTCTGCTGGGCGCATCCATCGGCGAAGGCAGTGCCGATTTTATCGCCGAATTGATTTCCGGCAGCCACATTAACCAGCACCTGCATGCCTACGGTAATCCCAAAGAGTGGGAACTATGGCAGGAATTCAAGCAGGCGATGTTCACCAATGATACTGCTTTATGGCTTTACAACGGCGGCAAGATTAAAGACAGGCCGGCGGACCTGGGCTACTACGTCGGATACAAAATAGCCGAGGCTTACTACAAGCAGTTGCCGGACAACAAGCAGGCGATCAAAGACATTCTCGAGATTAAAGATTTCGACAACTTCCTGAAATCAAGCAAGTATGAAGAGAAGTTCAACGGCGAGCGCAGAAGTGGAGTCGAGTGATCGCGGGAGCGAGTTGGGCTGGGAGGCTTCAAGGTGAGCCGCGCCAGACGGCTCATGCAGAATTTGTCATTTATGATCAGACCATTAGCTTGATTCTTATCAGTCAAGGTTCGTGCGCGCCGCTCAATTCCGGAGTTAGGTCGCAAGGGGCATCACGCCGGCGAACAAGAAGACAATGGGCCAATCAAGACAAACGCTTGAATCAATTCAATCCGATTTTGATCGGATTGCCTTGCTCTCCAACGAAAATTGGAATCATAACGCGCATTATCACGGATATTTGATGGGTAAGATTCCAGAACAATGCCGACAAATCCTTGAAATTGGTTGCGGCACAGGGAAATTCTCTCGATTGCTCGCTCAACGTGCCGAAAAGGTTCTCGCCATCGACTTATCTCCGCAGATGATTCGCCTTGCTCAGGAACGCTCAAAACTTTATCCGAACATTGATTTCGTCAGGGGTGATGTGATGGCATACCAGTTTCCGGATAATCAGTTTGATTGCGTTGCGACACTTACGACAATCCATCATTTACCAATCGAAACCATCCTGAGAAGAATAAGAAAGGCTTTGAAGCCCGGAGGTATATTAGTTTGCCTTGACCTATATCAACGCTCCAGCTTGACCGATTTGCTTTTTGATGGCGTTGCTTATCCTGCGAATTTATTTCTCAGGCTGATAAAAACTGGAAAGCCGAGATCATCCAGGGTAGTGCGTGAGGCATATGCTGAGCATGGAAAAACAGATACATATCTCACGCTGCCACAGATTGGACGGATTTGTGCGGACATCTTGCCAGGTGCGCTAGTGAGCAGACACTTGTTCTGGCGATATTCTATCATTTGGAAAAAAGAAACCGAGGAGCAAATGTAAACAATGCAGCATGATAACGGCATGCACCCGACCGCGAATAAGCGAGTCTCTCGTCGTGAGCTTGAATGGTTTCGAGGTCGAATGCGCGGCGGGTGATGCCGGGCGTTAGGCGCTACCGTTTTTCGTAAAATCGGCTTGATAATGAACGTAAATAAATTCCACAGATTAGAAAGGCGTGATGATGCGAATTGAAGGAATATCCAAAAGCAAAGCTGGTTTCTTCGTACGACTTGCCTACTGGTTTTCACAGCGCCGATTTGGAAAGGTAGCAGATCCGCTAAGGATCACAGGGCATCATCCATGGGTATCGTTCGGCTACGGTATCTTTGAGTTGGCTGGCGAACGTGCACATCTTGTGGAGTCGCGGCTGAAAGAACTCGCGCAAATTAAAGCAGCTACTCTAGTGGGTTGCCCATTTTGAATTGACATCGGCTCTGCCGTCGGCAGAGAAGCAGGTATTACTGAAGAGCAGCTTCGAGAACTTTCTGCATACAAGGAGAGTAGGGTGTTTTCTCCTCTTGAGAAATTGGTGCTTGATTACGGCGTAGCTATGACGCTAACGCCCGTTGAAGTTCCAGATGAACTTTTTGCCGCGCTACGACAGCATTTTAATGAGGCGCAACTGGTTGAACTGACGGCTGCAATTGCATGGGAGAACTATCGGGCGCGGTTCAACCATGCCTTTGGCATAGAAGCACAAGGTTTCTCAAAGGGTGCATACTGCCCATTGCCTGAGCGGTCGGGGAGATAGGAAGCAAAAAAGTCGGGGGACATGGGTTACACTTTTTCTTGTGTCGGCGCAGCCGCCCCCACTCGTCCTCGATCCGCATCTGCTCCTCGATGAGCCGGCCCAACTGAGAGCGGGCTAAAATAGACCTGCCAGACGCCGTTGGCGATCTCATCGAGGTCGACCCACTCGCCTGAGCACGTCACACTGACATTGACCCACCGAGAGTTCCAGCGGAAGCCGCCGTTATAGCTCACATACCGCTTCTCGAAGTGCTCGGGGTATTCGAGCCGCGGGGCTTCTCGCGGGCGGTAGGTGAATTCCAGAGTTAGGCGTTTCCCCTGTCACTAACGTTGAAAACAGAAACATGAGCGAAGAAAAAGTTTTCTATTTCGATGTTACAGAAGAAGTCGAAAAGTATTTCGATGACTCCTCAATCCCCGGAAGCGGTCAAAGAAGATAGAAGAAGGGGTAATTGACACGATCTATTTAGGAAGTTGGGCAGGCAATAATGGAAGCGTTTTAATAGCAACGACCGCATCTCACAAGTCATTGGAGCGGAGGCGCAATCAGCAGGTTTTTATTCTTTGAGTTCTCAGCGCACCGCTCAATTCCAGCGCTATGCCGCTTCTAGCATCCCGACTTATAATCCTACGTTCGGAGAAACTTTCCCTCGCCTATGGAGGTCAGTGATATGTTTAAGCTAAGGCAGCTCCGTTGCTCATTCTGTCGGAAGGGTGAACGGGAAGTCTCAAAGTTAGTTGCTGGCCCGCGCGTTTACATTTGCGACGCGTGCGTTGCAATTGCGCGCCGGATTATGGAAGGCGGCTCACCTGATGCCTGTCAGCCGCCCGCAGTCAAGTCACCAATTTGGAGGAAATTGCTGGGTCGTGCTCGGGAGCTGTGGCGCGGTGGTGCTTTGCAGCGGACGAGATCTCTCAGCGTTTAGGGTTGAGCGGCAGGCGAGCTGTGGACGAGTAAATCCCGACTAAGATGGGGCGGAAGATATCAGAGACAGGGGTGAGAGGCGCAAGCGGCGGGGCGGCATAATAACGGTATGCACCCGACCGCCCGATAGCCTGGCTCTCATGTTGCGAAGTCCCTCGCAGGTCGGATGCCGTTCGCGGGCGGCGGGTGATGCCGGGCGTTAGGCACGCCTGAAGGTTGCGCTATGAATATAACGAAGGAGAAACACCATGAGGCAAAGCAGAGCGAAGCGAATTATAGGTTCAATGTTGGGCTGCCTGATCGCGCCGGCGCTGGCAGTCGGCGGACTCTGGATGAAGGCGGAAGGGCAAGGCACCAAACAGTCCAAAGCGGCCATCCCTGCCGAGCAGATGATCGCGTCCATCAGAACCGCCGTCGCCGCTAAACCCGGCGACGTACGGGCGGTGGAGGTAGAGAAGGAAGATGGCAAGACCATCTGCGAAGTCAAGGTTCTCGCTCAGGACGGCAAGACTTACGAGGTTGAGGTGGAGGTTGCGACCAACACGGTGGTCGAGGTCGAAGCGGATAACGATTAAATGCCCTACGTTGTGCGGGGGCGCAAGGCGAAACACCTGATCCGGCGACGTGTGTTAAGCCCTCGGCCGCACCTTTTAAGTCGCTGAAGCTGGCCGCCTACCAGCAATCTTGTCATCCATTCGCAGTTGCGTGTGGCAGGCGGCAGCTTGGCTCCAGCGTTAGGCAGACAAAGGGAGGGGCCGAAATGCTCATCAGTAAACAAGAAGCTCGGGCAAAGGCGGCCGCGACCTATAATGCGACTTCAGATTACTACGATGAGCCCGCCCTATCATTCTGGGATCGATTCGGCCGGCGAACTGTCGAACGGCTCTCCCTCCAACCCGGAGCCCGTGTCCTGGATGTCTGCTCTGGCAGCGGCGCCTCAGCACTGCCGGCGGCGGAGCGAGTTGCCTCCACCGGGCATGTTGTGGCGGTCGATTTAGCTGAGAGGCTGCTCCAGCTTGCCCGAGCAAAGGCCGAACGTCGCGGTCTCAACAATATCGAGTTTCGGGTGGGGGACTTTGAGGAACTTGGCCTACCAGACAACAGCTTTGACGCTGTCGTCTGTGTGTTTGGCATCTTCTTCGTGCCGGACATGCCGCGGGCGGTGCGCGAGCTGTGGCGCATGGTTCGCCCAGGAGGGCAGTTGGCGATCACCACCTGGGGACCAAATCTGTTCGAGCCCGGGAACACAGCCTTTTGGGAGGCCGTGCGTGTGGAGCGCCCCGAGCTCTACAAAGGGTTTAACCCTTGGGATCGGATCTGTGACCCTGCGTCAGTCAGAGCAATGCTGAGGGAGGGCGGAGTGGACACGGAGGAGGTGGTTGCCGAGTCCGGAACCCATGCGATCAACTCACCGGCTGATTGGTGGTCTGTCGTGCAGGGGTCAGGATACCGGGGGACCATTGAGCAACTTGACGCGGAAGCCCGAGAGCGTGTGCGACAAGCAAATCTCAAGTACGTGCAGGACACGCAGCTACGGTCGGTAGACACGAACGTCGTGTATGCCATCGCCAGGAAGCGGTAGTGACGACGCGTCTGCCTAACGCCGGGGATGAACCGGACGCGAGATGAGCGCGCCTTTCATTCGTGAACTTGAAGGCTCGTTTCATTGCGTGCGCGCCGGTTATCCCCGGAGTTCGGCGTCTTCTTGGTCCTCTGCGCGATTTCATCTACACTCAACCAGGCAGAAACACTTTCTTGTTGAGAGGCGAAAGGTAGTGACAAACGAAGAACGCATCGCTCATCTTGAAAACTCGTTCGTCACCCTCACCGAACTAGCTCAAAACGCAGGCGAGCGTGGGCTTCGGATAAGCAAGGGTTAATTGACACTGGCGTTGTCGATAACTATCTTTTCAATTCAGAGACAGGCGGAAGGAGAGATTTATTCATCGGGTTCGCCCTCGTCCCTTAATTTGAGGGGACGTAACAAGTGGTAGGACACCGCTCCTGGCTCCCTGTAAAGAGGGTCCTCGTAGTCTGGCGGTCAAGACTGCATTTCAGCATTGGAGACAAACCATGAGAACTTTTTTACTCTTGCTGTTTCTCTTAATGGTCGTTCCGCCAACTCAGAACGGCGCGGTTCCTGATGAAGGGTCTTCGGTGGTGGTGCGCAGTTTCAAATGGTCGAAGAGTCGTCAGACGGTCGAGAAACGGGATACCGCAACAAGTACTGCCCCGGCCCCGGCCATGATATCGGCCAATAGAAACTTCGAACGAAACCGGAGGGTTAATGATCCGGCAGGGTCGAGAGATCCAAACGCGGAAAGTCTCGACGGGCGTCGGGCGGCGCTGGAAAAGAACGTGCAAGAATCGCGGTCGCCCCAACCCGTAGACGGCTTTGCATACCGCGTCAAAGTCCAAAACGCGAGCACAAAAGTCATTGAAATCATGTTCTGGGAGTACCAATTCAAAGAGTCGGCGAATCCGGCCAATGTGGTGCGCCGGCAGTTTCTTTGCGGCGTCAATATAAAGTCCGACAAAGAGAAGGAATTGCAGGCCTTCAGTGTGTCCGGCCCGAACGATGTGATCAGCGCGGAAAGCCTGGCCAAAAAGTCCGGGAACCTCTTTGAAGAGAAGGTTGTAATCAATCGCGTGGAATATGCCGACGGGTCGATCTGGCAGCGCAAGGACTGGAATTTTGCCGAGGTGAAGGCATCTATGGCACGCGCCATCCAAACTCCCTGGGGGGCGGAGATGTGCCGGGGCCTCTAGAGCCTACTAAAGCGCCGGCCCTCAACGACGGCGAAACAGGGGCCTTTGAGGGTATGCATTTCAGTATCGGTGGGGGGCATCTCCTGTGGCTCGGGGAGAGTTTGGGGCCGATTCCTGGAAGGATAATTAGAGAGTGCGTGGGA
>JANOGZ010000125.1:0-2639 GCA_031406255.1 Pyrinomonadaceae bacterium
GCCGACCGGCGGTTGGACCTCGTACCCGACGTTGAGCGCGATCGGAGGAGAACTCAATGTGCCGGGAATGGGGATGGGCCAGAACCTGTGGATCATCAGCATCGCGATCTTTTGCATCGCATCGCTGCTCGGCGCGCTCAATTTCATCACGACGCTTCTCAACATGCGGACGCGCGGAATGGCGCTGATGCGCATGCCGCTCACCTGCTGGGCGTGGTTTACGACCGCGGTGCTGGCGCTGCTCGCTTTCCCGGTGCTGCTGGCGGCGGGCGTCCTGCTGCTGCTCGACCGCACGGCCGGCACCAGCTTCTTCGTCCCCGGTGGCTTGAGCGACGGCACACGGGTGCTCGATCACAAAGGCGGCTCGCCGATCCTCTGGCAGCATCTGTTCTGGTTCTTCGGCCATCCGGAAGTCTATATCGCGATCCTGCCCGGGATGGGCGCGACTTCGCATATCCTCTCGACGTTTGCCCGCAAACCGGTCTTCGGCTATCGCGCGATGGTCTTCGCGATGTTTGCCATCGGCCTGCTGGGCTTCTTCGTCTGGGGCCACCACATGTTCCTCAGTGGGATGAGCCCCTACACCGGCATGGCCTTTTCGATCCTGACGCTCGCGATCGGCGTGCCCTCCGCGATCAAGACCTTCAACTGGCTCGGAACACTGTGGGGCGCGCGGATTCGCTTCACGACGCCGATGCTGTTTGCGCTCGGTTTCGTGTCGCTGTTTGTCGCGGGCGGGGTCACCGGACTGGTGCTCGGTCAGACGTCGCTCGATCTCTCGATGCACGACACCTATTTCGTCCTCGCGCATTTTCACCTGGTGATGGGCGTGGCGGCGATCTTCGGCATGTTCGCCGCGACATACTTCTGGTTTCCGAAGATGTTCGGCCGGATGATGAGTGAAAAGTGGGGAAAAATCCATTTCTGGCCGACGTTTATCGGCGTCTATCTGATCTTCGTGCCGATGCACACGATGGGCATCGTCGGCATGCCGCGACGTTTCGCCAGCTTCGCCGAGTATGAATTCTTGAGGACGCTCGACCCGCTCGTCATGTTGGTGACGGTGGCAGTGATTATCACCGCCGCGGCGCAGTTTATCTTTCTGTTCAATTTCTTCTGGAGCATGTTCCGCGGCGAGAAGGCCGGCGATAACCCGTGGGAGGCGACGACGCTGGAGTGGGTGATCCCGTCCCCGCCGCCGCACGACAATTTCGGCGGGGTGGTGCCGGTCGTCTATCGCGGCGCCTACGAATACTCCGTCCCCGATGCGCCCGATGATTACATATTGCAGACGACGCCAGACCCGACAGAAGCAAACGTCGCGCCTGGCGGAGACTCGAGAGATCAAGGTAGTACAGGCGATGGTCACAACGGTCACAAACACTAAGCAGCAGGTCTCGACGCAAAAGAAGGGGATCGGGTTCGCCGGCGCGGGAGGACTCCACGGCGGCGGAGCGCGTGGCCCGAACGGCAATAACGGTAATGGCGGCGGAGGCGGCGGAGGCCGCCGTGATGGAACGGGGCGCGATTGGACGCCGGATCGGTACCGGATCGGCATGTGGGTCGCGCTCGCCTCGATCCTGATGATGTTTACAGCGCTTACGAGCGCCTACATCGTGCGCGCCGGACTATCTGATGATTGGCAGCCGATCGCGATGCCGCCCTTTATCCTGCTCAGCACGGGGCTGATCATCGCCGGCAGCATTACCTTCGAAGTGGCGCGCATGTTTCTTAAGCGCGGACGCGAGGAGGCTTATAAAATTTTCTTGAGCGTCACGCTGCTGTTAGGCTTTGGCTTTCTCGTCGCGCAGTTGCTGGCGTGGCGGCAACTGGTTGCGCAGGGAATTTATCTGGTGACCAACCCGCATAGCTCCTTCTTTTATCTGCTGACGGGCTTGCACGGCGTTCATATTCTCGGCGGGCTGCTCGCCCTGACGTATCTCCTGCTCCGCGCATGGCGAAAGCGACGCTGGGGCGAGCATGATGCGGAGGCTAAAAGAAGCACGGCGACGGATGTGGTGGCGATTTACTGGCACTTTATGGATGGGCTGTGGATATACCTGTTCGGACTACTTTTCCTGTGGAGGTAGACCTTGGTGAGTACAGAAGTACGGGCGGATCAACTGCTGCAGTCGGATTGGGGCGGCGGCGCCTTTCCCTATCACATCGGCCACAGAAAGCTCGGGATGTGGCTCTTTATCGTCTCCGATGCGATGACGTTTTCGGCGCTCCTCATCGGCTACAGCTATGTCCGCGCATCGAGCGATGTGTGGCCGACGCCATTTCCATTCAACCCGAGCATCGTCTTTTCGACGGTGATGACGCTCTGCCTGCTCGCCTCCAGTTTTACGATGGTGATGGCGGTGTCGGCTTCGGCACGGCGTGACCGCAGCGCCACCAGACGCTGGATTTTCCTGACGATGCTCGGCGGATTGGCGTTTCTTGTGCTCCACTTGATCGAGTGGAAGCACCTGATGGACGAAGGTCTGCGCCCTTTCACGGTTCCCGAGAAATGGATCGAGGAGTTCGGCGCGGGAACGTCGCCGCTGTTTGGCGCAACCTTCTTCGCCATTACGGGGCTGCATATGTTCCACGTCTTGACGGGCGTGCTCTATCTCGGCTGGATCGCGCTCCGCCTG
>JANOGZ010000186.1:0-4334 GCA_031406255.1 Pyrinomonadaceae bacterium
GCCGTCGGCACATTCGCCCCGCGCGCAGGGGCCTGGCCCTCGGTGTAGACGTCGGTCGAGTTGTAGTTGAGACTGAGCGGAATGAAGTCTGCGAGGGCCACCGACTGCACGCCGGGCAGCGAACTAACTCGCTCGACGAGATGCCCCTGTCCCTGGGCTTTATCATAACCTTGCAGTCCGACATCGACCGACATCATCAGGGCATTCTCGGGGTCGAAGCCGGGACTCATCGTTTGCAGGTGCTGTATAGTGCGGAGGACCAGACCCGCGGCGATCAGCAACACGAGTGATAATGCCACCTGAGCGACAACCAGCCCGCCCCTTAGTCCGGAGCGTTGGGAACCCGGTTGCGCTGTCGCGTCTTTCAGGGCGGACACAAGTTCAGGTTTCGTGGACTGCAATGCCGGGACAAGTCCGAATAACACGCCGGTGAGCACTGAGACGAGCAGTGTAAAACCGAAGACCCGTGCGTCCACCTTCAGCTCGAGCGTCAGCGGAAAGTCGATGGGAGGTTTGAATGCGGCGATTAGGTTGACAGCCCAGAGCGCGAGCAGCAGGCCCGCCACACCTCCCGTCACTGAGAGCAGCACGCTCTCAGTCAGCAACTGGCGCACGAGACGGAGGCGTGAAGCGCCCAGTGCCAGACGAACGGCGATCTCTTTGCGCCTCTCTGCCGCCCGCGCGAGCATCAGATTCGCCAGATTGGTGCACGCGATGAGCAGGACTAAACCTACTATCCCCATTAAAACACCGGCGAAGCTGATCGCCGGTCCGCGGAGCATGGGATGGATCAGACCGGGCGGTGTCAGCGTGATGGTCTGCCCTTCATTCGTGTCGGGATACTCTTCTCCGAGTTGCTGTGCGAGAAGGTTCAATGAAGCTTTGGCTTGCTCCGTGCTCACTCCGGGCTTGAGGCGACCCGTGGCAAAGATATTTTGCGTCTCTCTCCGTTCGAGCCAGTTGTTTCCCGGCTCGATCCACGGCTGCATCATCATCGGCACCCACAGCTCGGGCGTGTAGGCGATCTCGCTTCCGGTAAAGCCCTCGGGAGCAATGCCCACCACCGTAAAGCTATGGCCATTTAAGACGATATTCTTCCCGACCAACGACGGGTCGGCGCCAAAGCGCCGCTGCCAAAAGCCGTGACTGACTACTATTACGGGATGCGAAAGTCGCGTCTGATCCTCTTCGGGCAAGAACGTGCGCCCTCGCGCAGCACTGACTCCGAGCACATCGAAGTAGTTGCCGGAGACGAGGTAGCCCCAGATACGCTCGTTGTTGCCGTCCCCACGGCTCAGACTCATCGGCGCAAAGCGCGTCACGAACAAACCGGAAAGAACGTCATTTCGCTCACGGAAATCCACATAACTGGGATAGGAGAAAGCCCCAACGGAATCGTCCTTAGCCACCGGATAGACGGAAACGAGTTGTTCAGGGTGCGCAACGGGTAGCGGACGCAGGAGAAGCGTGTTGACTAAGCTGAAGATCGCCGTGTTGGCGCCGATCCCGAGGGTGAGAGATATGACCGCTATCGCAGTGAAGGCCGGACTCTTCAGCATTCGACGAATGCCGATGCGTGCGTCTTGCCAGAACGTCTCCAACAGTCCGAATCCCCACATCGCGCGACTTTTCTCCTTTGCCAAAACGACGTTGCCGAAGGCCCGCAGCGCTGCCGCGCGCGCATCTTCCGGCGACATTCCAGCCTCTATGTTCTGCCGCGTTTCCAGTTCAAGGTGCGTGCGGATTTCCTCCTCCAGTTCCTCCTCCGCCCGGCGCCTGTCGAGTTGCCGCACAACATAGCTCAGCTCATTCCACCAGCCCATCGCTACCCTTCCTCCGGGACCGGCTGGAGGACCCGGCCGATTGCCGTGGCTAATCGCTTCCACTTCATAGTTTCGGCGACCAGTTGTTTCCGTCCGGATGGAGTGAGGCGGTAGTACTTCGCACGGCGATTGTTCTCCGAGGTGCCCCATTTGGCGGTGATCCAGCCACGCCGCTCGAGGCGCTGAAGGGCCGGGTAGAGTGAGCCATGATCAACCTTCAACACATCACCCGAGGTTTGTTGAATGGAGTGCGCGATGCTGTGGCCGTGGGTGGGGCCAAACAGCAAAGTTCGTAAGATGAGAAGGTCGAGCGTGCCCTGAAGGAGATCTATTTGTGATTGCTCATCAGCTTTTTCCGGCATATACCTTCACCAGCATGGTTCTTTTAGTAGAACATCTACCTGAATTATCGCCACGCTCGGGTAGACTGTCAAGGGGAAACACAAAACGGCACTAAATCAGGATGTGATTTAGCCTGGCGCCAAAGCTGCAAAAAAGTTATCAATAAAGTAACACTACGGCAGTGAGATTAACGGTATACTTCAACCCCCCCGAACGGTTTGCTGATGGCAGGGGCCGGCAAGGACTATCGTTCCGGCCTCTTGGGTCTTCCCACCTCTACGCGAAAGGACACAATTGATGAAGAAGGTCCGCCCGCTTCTCGTATCCGTCGTTCTATGCGCCGTCATGCTTCCCTGTTGGATTACTCGTACTCAGGCGCAGTCAATTACCAGTCTGCACCTGACGCTCGGCAATCCGAGCGGTGCGACCTCCAGCATCTATGATGAATATGACTACCTGATTCAACGCCCGCAGTATGCGATGTCATACCATCGCTACAATGGCACGGCGAACTGGACGAGCTGGCACCTCGGCTATCTCGACCTGGGCCCGGCTCCACGTGGAGACTTTCGCACCGATACCAGCCTTCCGAGCGGTTGGTATCGAGTCACGCCGAGTAATTATACGGGCAGTGGTTACGATCGCGGCCACATGTGCCCATCGGCGGACCGCACGGCCACGACGACGGACAATACTGCTACTTTTCTGATGACAAATGTCATACCGCAAGCTCCGGACAATAATCAGGGCCCGTGGGCGCAATTGGAAATCTACTGCCGCGATCTCGTCCGCGCAGGCAAAGAGCTCTACATCATCAGCGGCGGTGACGGCTCCAAGGGCACGATTGCCGGCGGCCGTGTGCGCATTCCGGCTTACACCTGGAAAGTGATCGTGGTGTTGACCGAGGGCTCGAATGATCTGGCGAGAATCAACACCAGTACGCGCGTCATCGCGGTCGATATGCCGAACAGTCAGGGCATCCGTTACAACAGTTGGCAGCAGTATCGTGTCAGTGTGGATCAGGTGGAAGCATGGACGGGATATAACTTTTTGTCGAAGGTCTCGCCGAGTATTCAGAGCGTGATTGAGGCCCGGGTGGATAGCCAGTGAGGCGTAACGAGTCGCCCTTGTTGAACTCGCCCCGGCAGTGCTCAGGGAGAAAACCGGCTCGTTGTGTGGGCCCCGGTCTTCTCCATTTTATGTTTCCACCACTTTAGTTGAGAGGCCGGCATACTTGCCGTCTCTGGTATGGCCGATGATGTAGACGCCGATATTGATCTCTCCAATTTTGTAAACCGCAATATCTCGAAGATGTTCCTTGAGCGTGGCGACGAGCGCGCGGAAGCGGCGCGTCGACTCCTGCTCGGCCGGGCCATGCCACTCCTGCTCCGCAATGGCATGGCGAAAAAACTGGTCCATCCCGAGTGTTTCGACGGGCGTGCCAGGTGGATACTTCTTGAGCTTCAATAATCGTTCCAGTGAGAACGGCTCTTCACTCGGCCAAATAAAGGGTTGTAATGGATAGTCGGATTCGCTCTGGATGAGCAGGCCGGAAGCGGCCTTTTCAATCTCGACCATTGTATCTCTTAGAGATTCCTCTTGATAGTTCTCATATATGAGAGGAGCGGGGCCAGGGGAAGGGCGTATCCGGGCTTCGTCATACTGCGGTGACCAGACAGAACATATAGCGGTGAGGAGCATGGCGCCGAGAGCAGGGGGTTTCATGGAAATATCCATCACGGGTCACACCGGAAGGGGAAAGGACAGCCTTCGCTCGCTTGCAACTGTGCGTGAATGTGAGGTCGGAGTCATCCCCTACCCGCTAACGAAGAGCGTAACGAGAGGGCACGTGCTATCTACCCTGCCATCTGGCGGGCCAGGCAAACTCTTCCTCATATTGCAATGATTTGCCTCGAACTTCGCGTCTTCGATTAAGAGAAGATGTGGAAGGATAAAACTTATTACTATCAGCGCAACGATAATTCCGCTCGGCGGGGAGATCGGTTTATCGTGAATTATAAATGCTAGGTTTCGACCACCCGCGTGGCCAACCCGATCCGGTTTCCATTAACACTCTTGCCGACGATGTACACCGGGATGTTGATTTCCCCGACGCGATAAACTTTGATCTCTTTAAGATTCTCCTTCAGGAGATCGACCAGCGCCTGA
>JANOGZ010000743.1:0-1764 GCA_031406255.1 Pyrinomonadaceae bacterium
GGGCTGGTGCTGCTCGGCGAGACGAAGCACAAAGAGCCGCTGCGTATCAACCGCCGCTGCGCTGAAAGCGATCTGGTGATCTACGTCAATCTCAACTTTGTTCCGATGAACGGCGGCCATAAATCCGTCGCGGTCGGCCTCTGCGATTACGAATCCCTGCGTCCGCACCACGATCCACAGACGACACGCGACTCGGACAGCTATATGGACCCCAATCCGGCGCGCTCTGTGCTCGGACATAAAATCGGTCGGCTCGGCAAACTCGCCGACGAGCACATGAACGTCTTTCATATCGAGACGACGGTCAATAATCGTATGTTCCGGGGCGACCTGGATTTCCTGCAGAAAAACGAGGATGAGTTTTCTTCCTTCGATCGCATGAAGTACGAGGCGATGCGCTTCAGCATGAGCAAAATGCCGCGCGGCGCCAAACGCATGATGTACAATTCTCTCATCTCTCGTTATCAGATGATCGCCTGCCATGCCGGACGCACCGATCCCGTTCACGATAAAATACTGGAAAAGAGCATGGACCAGTATCTGATCCCGGTTAAGGGCCAGTGCGATATTTTGATCACCGGGATTCCCGACATCTGTCCCTACAACGTCAATTCGATTCTGAATCCGCTGCTGGTGCAGGTGATGGCGCTCGGCTATCACTTCAATTTTTATCGCAATAAACCGCTGCTCAAAAAAGGCGGCGTGCTCATCCTGCACAATCCCTGTCACGATGAGTTCGATCATAACTTTCATCCGAGCTACATCGAATTCTTCAATCGCCTGCTCCCCGAAACGCGCGATGCGGTCGTGCTGAGAGATAAATACGAGCGCGAATTCGCCAACGATCCGAGCTATATCGAGATGTACCGTCGCGGCAACGCCTATCATGGCGCGCATCCTTTCTTCATGTGGTACTGGGGCGAGAACGGCCGCCAGCATGTCGGCCACGTCATTGCGGCGGGGGCCGAGAACGCGCATGTGCCGGCGATGCTGGGATGGGAACGCGCCGACAATCTGACGGAAGCGATCGCGATGGCGCGCAACTACATGGGACGTTCTGCCGAGATTACCATGCTCCACCAGCCGATGATCGGCATCTGCGACATGGAGTAGGAACCTTATGAAGTTATCTCCGACGGAAATTTATAACGGGCGAAAGATACTCCTGATCGGAAGCACCGGCTTTCTCGGCAAAGTGACGCTCAGCATGCTGCTCCATCGCTTTCCGAACGTCGGGCGGGTTTATGTGACGGTGCGCGCGCGCTCGGCCGCCGAATCCGAGACGCGCTTCTGGAACAATGTCATCACCGCGCCCCCGTTTGATCCGCTGCGCGCCGTGTGGAGTGATGCGTTCGAGGGTTTTATTCGTGACAAGGTTCGCATCTTCGGCGGCGACATCGCTGAGAAGAATCTCGGCCTCTCCGAAGATGATGCCCAGCAGATAGCTGACGATATTGACGTGGTGATCAATAGCGCGGGCAACGTGACATTTAACCCGACGCTCGAGAGCGCGCTGCGCACCAATGTCGTCGGCACGCAGAATGTCATCGCTTTTACGAAAAGGATGAAGCGCCCGGCGCTCGTTCACGTATCGACCTGTTTCGTCGCCGGCAACCGCTCCGGCTCCGTCTGGGAGAGCGACCCCGTCATCGGGTATTTCCCGCGCCGTGAGGAGTCTCCGGGCGTCGAATTCTCCGTCGAACATGAGATCAGGGACTGCGAAAAGCTCGCCGTGCGCGTGCGCGACGAAGCACGCGATGCGAT
>JANOGZ010000239.1:0-1237 GCA_031406255.1 Pyrinomonadaceae bacterium
GGCGGCAGGCGTTAGTCATGTAAACCCACACCTGAAAGATGCCGCATGATGTGGGCCGCTGTCTCCCGCCGTCGGCCGCGTTAAATTCTTCCGCGCTGGCGGCGCCGCGCCCGCTTACTTCATAGTTTTGATACTGCCGGCGCAGACGTCGCCTTCTGCAATCCCCCTCGTCCACCTGCGCAGTTGCTGTGTGCGCTCAAGCGTCAGCTCTTTTAAAGCAAGACAGCGACTGACCGGATTGACGCTACCGTATTCACGCTGCGGATCGGACGCCGGATAAAGCGATTCGAGGTGCGCGTCCCTGTAAACGACCCAGGCGCGTTGCGCCGCTCTGACTTTCCTGATGAACAAGCCATCGGCTTGATACTCTTTGAGAACCTGCCGGTACGCTTTGTTCATTTCCACGTCCGCCCTTTTGTATTAATCACAAGCTTGCCGATTCATTTCAGCTTGCGTCTGCGCGATTGCGCCCGTCGCGGCAGAGACTGTCAGGACGATCAGCAAGATAATTTGACCTCTGCGGGTATTCATAAAATCCTCCCTGTGTGAAAACACAATAAATCGTTTTAGCGAGCCCTCCCGGACCACTTCACCCCCGGCTCCGGCCCAGCAAAGCCAGCATCAGCAGGCCGCGTTTGAGAGACGCCTCTCCGCGCCGTCTTCTCTATAGCGAGTTGAGCTTCCGCTCGGAAAGGGCAGGTGGGAATGAATTATTAAGCCGGGCATGCCGGGGGAGATTCCCCCGACACGCCTGGCCCTTCGACAGCACGGCGATGCGCGCTCACTAGGCTTTATTCAACTTCGGCCCACGCCTTGCCGTCTTTGTAATGCAGCGTGACTTTGGAGATTTCGAGCAGGTTGAGGTTCTCCCACTCGATGGCGTTGCCGCCCGTGTCCTCAATTCTCAAATCCCACTTGGCGGCCTTCTCCGTGCGGCTGAAGGTGATGTTGACGCTATCTCCGCTGGCCAGCCTATCCTGACCGAGGATGTCTTCTTCCCACTCATTCGTGCTGTGCGGGGAAATATAGACCGCGTTAATCTCGACATCCGTCCCATTAACCAGGGTGAAATCTTGATCGCCCGCTGCCAAAGTGACAGGGATAAGGAGCATGGAAAGTGCGCAGACGACGACGAGCATTTTCATCGCGCGAAGGCTATTAAGGGATATGTGTCTCATGTTAATTGAAGTCCTTTCAAGTGACTTTCATCTTCTACCGGCGTTATTCAGTCTCAGCT
>JANOGZ010000243.1:0-3942 GCA_031406255.1 Pyrinomonadaceae bacterium
TCATGCCGGAATGGCGGCGGCCTTTGGTCTCCCGCGCGCCGAGGCGCTGAAAGCCGTCACGCTGTACCCGGCGCAGATCCTGAACGTCGCCGACCGGATGGGTTCGATTGAGACGGGTAAACTCGCCAATCTCGTCATCACTGACGGTGATCTGCTGGAAGCGCGCACAAACGTCCGTCATCTTTTCATCGAAGGCCGGCAGATTCCGCTCGTCAGCCGTCACACGGAACTCTACGAGCAGTTCAAGAATCGGAAGTAGTGAACGGCAGCAGGCGGAGAGTTGGCTTTCTGTCCCTTATTACTTTCATCTCATACCCAGATACACCACAAAAAAAGGCTCGCGCCCTTTGCGCTCATGGCGGGCCGGGGTGCCGGCGCGCCCGGCAGGCGACCTTACTTCGAGATGCAACTCGGTAGCATTTTGTTTTCGCTTTGTTAGAGTTCTTTGCGATTGGGTGTAGGGGTCAGTCTTCTTCATCTTCAGAGGAGAATGTGAAGGCCGAGTGATCGATAACTGTTTCCTGTACGTTGCCGCCCGGGCCCGCATCGCGCAGCGTCGCCCCTCCTGGCAAAGTCTTAACCTCAACGGTGTCAGCATTGCTGTATAACGACCGGACGGCAGCGAATGGAGGGCAATCGCGCATCGCGGGAATCAATTCTTTCTGCATTTCGGTTATTGAGGCGTAACGCGCCGCACGATCTTTTGCCAAACATTTGTCTAAAACTTCGTTGAGACGGCGTACACCTGCGGAGTCGCCCGGGAGGTGAAAAGGGTCGCGTTGAATGGACATCACCTGCTCCGTCAATGTTCTTCCATAAAAGGGTCGTTGTCCGGTCAGACATTCAACCGCCATCACGCCAAGTGTGAAGATGTCGCTGCGTTCATCCACTTCCTCACCGGCAAGCTGTTCGGGAGACATATAGGCCACCGTGCCGAGCGTATTGCCGGGAGTCGTCAAACTGCTCATCGATGTGAGTTCAGTGGAACTGATCTTCGCCAACCCAAAATCAAGAATCTTAATGTGAGTGTGACCATCCTCCTGTCTTGATACCAGAATGTTCTCCGGCTTTAGATCACGATGAATGATGCCGTTCTGATGAGCCATCTGAACCCCTTCCAGTATTTGCTCGAACCATTCGGCGGCTATTTGAGGCAGCAGGTTTCCGGCTCGCTGAATCTCTGACCGCAAGTTGGAGCCGTGAACCAATTCCATCACCAGATAAGCTCCCTCATCCCTGATGCCGCCGTAATCATAGACGGCGATAATGTTAGGATGATTCAATCTGGCCGAAGCCCGTGCTTCCCGTTCGAAGCGGCGTAACGCGATCTGGTCGCCGAACATGCTGCCGAGCATAATCTTAATGGCGACTTTTCGATCGAGGCGCAAATCCGTGGCCTGATACACCGCCCCCATGCCGCCTTTGCCGATCAGGCGCTCTAAACGATACTGCCCTTCAATTATTCGTTCGACCGGCAGGGAAAGCGTCAGCGCGCTTCCATCCTTCAAACAAACTTGCGCGACGCTATCAAAACAGGCGCCGCACTGCGGACATTCTTTCACCAGGTTGATCTTCTGTTCTTCGAAACGCGCCAGCACCTCGCGTTGGATTTTTTGGCTCCTGTTCACTTGGCCCTTCAGCCACAGATTCTCGTAGACAATGGCGATCTGCCCCCCCAGTGCCGTTAAGAGCTTACGGTCATTCGGTGTGTACGGCTCTTCGGATCTCTTTTCGCCGAGCAAGATTATGCCCGCCAGACGCCCATCGGTGCCGCTCATGGGCACAACCAGGTTGGCTTTAAGCCCTTCGAGCCATTCGCATTCGTTTCTCGGCAAGGCGTTTATTAGAGGGAAAGGGAAATCCTGTGTGCTTCCCTGCGCCTCGATGAGGTGAAGAAGCTGAAATCCACCCGAGATGCGAAGGTTCGGCGAACGCCCGTCAGAAGAGTAGCCGAGCGCCAGATCGCGTTTTTCTTCGTCTCGATAGAAAAGATAAACGCGCTCGGGATGCAGAGCGGAATTCACTTCATCGCTGACCAGCTTCGAAATATCTGATATCGAGTCGAGCCTTTTGACCTCATCAGTGAGTTTGAGCAGGATTTTCTCTTGGTCATACGCTTCGCGGAAAAACTTTCGATCGACCCATTCGCGGAGTCGCCGGCGAAACTTAAAGCTGAGCACGAAGGCGGCGATCAACAGTACATAAAAGTAGATGGAATTGCGGAAAAGTATTTCCGCAAGAGTTCGGTTCGGATTTGAGAGAATGGTGTAAGTGAGCCCGAGCACCGGGAGCGAAATGATGATGCGAAGAACATTTTTGGCCAGTAAGTACTGAACCCCCCGCCGAATGATGATGCTGATGTCGAAAAGACGATGAACGATGATGGCGTAGCCTAAAGTGATCGGAATAATTACCGCGGTCAGGTTCCGCAGCTGTTCGATGACGTAGAAGCCATAAGTAGTCGTAAAGTAACCGTATCCTGCGGCCTCCAATATATGGCGTAACAAATCGCCCAGGCCGAGGAAAAGGATTGGAATGGCCGACCCGTAAAGGATCCACTTGATCCGACGGCGTTGATCGGGTCGTTTGATCAACCGGTAGTTACGGATACTGACGGCAAACATGGAGATCGGAACGAGAACCTCGAACACCGAGTAAAATTTGGAAAAGACGTCTAAAGACTGCGAATTATCAAAGAAAAAAGCCAGTTCCGGCTGCTCGCCCTGTAAGCTGACGAGGTCCATGTATCTGAGCGTGATGGCTGCCATGGCGGCCGAGATGTAGATCAGAATCAAGAGGAATGACCACAAGCGGCCCCTGGGTGCGCCCGGGGGAAAGCGGTAATAAAAGTGGTAAGCGAGGGGAAGGTATACGGGATAAAAGAGATTGATTAAAGTGTAGGTGATCAATTCGGGCCTTTGAAAAAAGTCGCGTAAAGGTGCGAGTGATCTCAGGTTGGTAACGGCCAGGGTGAAGGCGGCGAGGCTTGCGAGCTGAACGACTCGTTGATGAGGTTTTAGAATCCCGATGAACAACGCGAGGATGTAGAACGCCAGGCCCATCACCAGTAGTGAAATAATGATTCCGATTCTTCTCGAGTCGCGCTTGAGAAGTACCTGTAAGTCAAATTGATGCTCGGACGTGCCGCGCATAACACGAATCGTGTAGGAGCTGTCCGCCTGAATTGCGCGACGCTTGATATCAGGACCGATGCGGCTAATGCGGTTTTCATTATTGATGGCAACGAGTTGATCGCCGACTTGCAGCTTGCCGGTTGCCGCCCCGAGCGGGTCTACTTCGCTGATGTACCAGCTCTCGCCTGTGCGGATGGCCTGCCAACCGAAGTCTTTGGTGAGGTTTCCATACCGAAAAACCATCACACCGGCAAATACATACAGGCCCAATATTACTGTCCCCAGCAGCAACACGACCCAGAAGAAAGGCCGTCGGCCGAGTGCTTGATGATCAGAAGGGTCGGGCGCGAGGATTGTCATGGAAGATGGTCTATCACAAGCGTGGGGTGACTCTGGTAGATCATTCGATTCTTAAGGGAATTCTTAATTTCACCTTCCTTTAATTGACACACCATGCCGGGATCAATGTCGCGTTCAGTAGGCCTTCAGCCTGTTCCGAAGCGGAGCACATCCCGTTGTGGCCAGGGCGCGGGCCAGAGCAGCAATGGCCATTAAAGCTACGTAAGCGCTGGCGAACTTTGGAAGGTTGGCCCTATTAGATAGACTAACTCGCCCGCCCATTATAGCCCTCGTTCGGTTGAGCGCGCCAGAAGGCTTGGGGAGCTAAACTCGGTTGGTTTAGCGGCATGCGGGGCAATGGCTCAGGTGTCCGAAGCGCTTCCCGTCTTCTGTCCTTAGTTATCCGAGCACGATTAACCTCGTGTGAGCGCCGCTCTATTTCGCCTCTCCTCTCTGGCAGAGCGCCTGC
>JANOGZ010000247.1:0-5540 GCA_031406255.1 Pyrinomonadaceae bacterium
CCGAGATGTCCGGACGCGACCTGCGTCTCGAGACATGACTTGGCTCAACAGAATTACTCTTCCGGCTCTCGGAGGAATAAGCTGTTATGTGATATCGTAGGTGCAATCCGCAGCATGACGCGCTACTCTGTATATATACCCCGAGGTATCTGGCTTGATGTTTTCCGGCGAAAGCCGAATAGGTCAGGCAGCTTCAGATTGCGGAATGTGGATTGCGGAATGCGGATTGAAAACAAATTTTGAATCCGCATTCCGCAATCGGCTGCAGGGTGAGAGTCTTCACTGCTTTCTTAACTTAAAAATCATATGAAAGGAAGACTGCTCGCGCATCCGGGCAGTCGGAACTGAGTGCATGGCAGCAAGTGGACACAAGAACATTAGTCGCATTGATAGCCCGAAAAAGCATACTCACGGGTGGTACGTCCGCATCAAGTTCGGTGATGCTAAATACTCGAAGTTCTTCAGCGATGAGGGGCACGGAGACAGAGAGCAGGCGCTGGAGAAAGCCATTCAGTTTCGCAACAACATTGAGCGGCAGCTCGGCAAGCCGCGCACCGACAGGGCGGTGATCGCCAGCAGTTCGCGCACCAATACCGGTGTCATCGGCGTCCATCGAAGAGTGAAAAAGTCGTATACCAAGAGCGGCGCGCGGGTCCATAGCGAGGTCTATGAAGTGACGTGGAATCCCGAGCCGAACGTCATCTGCCGAACCAGCGTATCAATCGAAAAGCACGGGGAGAAGGAAGCGTTCCGCCGGGCATGCTCGATCCGCAGGCAGAAGGAACGAGAGATGTACGGAAACGTGGTGACGACCAACTGGGCTTCGAGCCTGAGTAAACTGTGCGCGGCCTGACAGAGGTCCTTGACGGCGACGTCCGCACACACCGAGCGGTACCCAGAGAGAGAGAAGCATCCATCTCGATCCTGTAAGATTGAGATGGATGCTTCTCCGTTTCGCTATCATCCCGGAGGCGATCAGGGTCGGCCGAGCGCGTGGAGTCTCCGGTTAAAATTCGCGGATCAGTCCGCCTCCGCGCTGCTCTTCTTGGGCCCTCCCTCCCTGGAGGCTCGCTCCGCATTGATCCCCCTCATCAATTCTTTGAACCGCGGCTCATCGCGCAACACCGCCCAGTTACGATCATGCTCGAAACACGGGCGATTCTCATTTCCGAGCGCGATGGCCCGCTCCAGCCATTCAAAAGCCGCGTCCTTGTCGCTTTCGAGCGCGTATGCGGAAGCGAGCGCGTAGGCGATGTCGGGATCGACCTCCGCCGTCTGCTTAACATCATCGGTCAACTGCGCGCGCGCCGCTTCGTGCTCTCCCTGCGCGCTCAGGAACATCGCGAGAAACGGGCGGACGCCGTGCATGTTCGGATGGGTCTCCAGAACTTGTCGCATGATACGGGTCGCCGCCGCGACGTCACCGCGATAGTAAAGGGCGAGCGCACGGAAGGTCTGCACGAGTGGATTCTCCGGCTCGCTCGCGCTGGCCTGGTCCAGTTCGCGCATCGCGTCATCCAGTCGCCCGAGATAGATAAAGACGAGCGCGCGGTAAGAATTGGCGACGACATGCGCCGCCGGATCGAGCCGCACCAGTCGTTCGTAGCTGCGGAGCGCCCGGCTGTATTCCCCATCGAGACGATGCAGCGTCGCTTTCACGAAATAGACCACCGCTTCGTTTGGCGATTGCTGGCGCAGTTGCGCCACTTCGGCGCGCGCCTTCTGTTTCTCACCGCGCCACAGGTAAATGAAGACCATCAGCATCCGCGCTTCGGCGATATTCGGATCAAGATCAATCGCCTTGTAGAACGCGGTCTCGGCGCGCTCGTAATCTTCGCCGCTGCCGAAGCCCTTGAAGACGCGATTGACGTAGCAGGCGCCGAGGCCGCTATGCGCGAGCGCGAAGGAAGGATCGAGCTCGATGGCGCGCGTGAAGTGCTTGATGGCCGCGTCGCAATCTTCAGGCGCGAGCGTGCGAAAGATATAACGCCCGAAAAAATCACGCCCGCGCAGGTATTCTTCATAAGCGGCGGCGTCGAGGGTGGCGCGGCGCTCCATCCCGACCTGCTCGTCGGGGCTCAGCTCGATGCGCAGGCCGTCGACGATGCGCTGGGCGATGGTATCCTGAACGGCGATGATATCGCTCGCCGCGGCATCTATCCGATCGCTCCAGAGAAGATTGCCGGAGGCGACATCGAGCAGTTGCGCCGTCACGCGAAACCGCTCGCCGACGTGCATAAAGCCGGCCGCGAGCACGGCGCTGACGCCCATCTCGCGCCCGAGCTCGCGCGGGTCGGCCGGATTTCCCTGATATTTCGCGATCAGCGACGACGGGCGGACGACGAGCGAGCGCAGACGCGCGAGCTCGGTAATGACCGCGTCGGCGAGCGAGAATTCGTAAAAGCCCGACGCCGGATCGTTATTTAGATTTCTGAACGGGAGAATCGCGATGCTTTTCTTATCCTGATCGCCGGCGCTCGTCATCGGCGTCTCGTGAAGATCTCGCGAGGTCTGACTCCGCATGCCCGGAGAGGTCGTCGGAATCTCCGCGCCGGTGATCGTCGTGCGCAACCACCGCAGGGCGCGCGCCATCGTTCCCGAACCGCCGAGATGACGCGGCCGCGCATGTTGCCCCATCCCTTCGATCAGAAGATGTGATCCGCCGGAGGAAATCTCCTGCATGACGCCGCGTAGTTCGTCGCGCAACTCCGACATCTTCTGGTACCGAGCGCCCGGCTCTTTCGCCAGCGCGCGGTCGAGAATCTGTTGCAGGCGGGGCGGGACGGGCGCTCCCGGTCGTGCTTCGGCGAGTGGCCGCGGCGTCTCATGCAGCACGGCATAGCGCACTTCGACGCTCGATTTGCCGCGGAACGGCCACGTCCCCGTCAGCATCTCGTAGAGCAGCACGCCGGTCGAAAAGATGTCCGCGCGATGGTCCACGCGATCGCCGCGCGCCTGCTCCGGCGCCGCGTAGGTCGCCGTCCCGTAAGGCACGCCGATCTCCGTCAGGTGAACATTAGTCGCTTCGGATTCTCCCTCGTCTAATAGTTTGGCGAGGCCGAAATCGAGGACCTTGACCGTGCCGGCATCCGTGACCATCACATTACCGGCCTTGATGTCGCGGTGAATGATGCCGCGCGCGTGCGCCGCCGCGAGCGCATCGGTCACCTGAATGGCGATCGAGAGCACGCTGGTGAGTTCGAGCGCGCGCCCCCCGACCAACTGCCGGACGTTGCGTCCCTTGACATACTGCATCGCGATGAAGTGAATACCTTTCACTTCATGGAGTCCGTAAATGGTGCAGATGTTCGGATGATCGAGCGATGAGGCGAGCTGCGCTTCGCGCTCGAAACGCTCGAAGTTGCTTGCCTTTGAGGTCAGCTCGGGCGAAAGTACTTTGATCACCACCGTGCGGCCGAGCTTCGCATCGGTCGCTTTATAAACTTCTCCCTGTCCGCCCGCGCCGAGTTTTTCGAGAATACGATAGTTAAGAAGAGTCGAGCCGAGCATCACTGTTCCGTATTTTAACTCCTAACCGCCCTTTCTCCGCAATATCGCCCCTCCATGCGGATCGACCAGGCGGTCGGTGACGGCGTTTCACAAGCGCCGCAGAGAGCGGGTAAACCCAAATCAAAAGAGAAGGGCGATCTTGTTCTTGCGGAGCGCCTTCTCGCATCTTACGCGGGCAAATCAGCGCACGGCCGATTCAGTCGTGCACCGTTCAACCACGCGGCGGGCTGCCCCACCCGGACCCGACATACACGCCGTCCTGAACCATACAGGGCACGGTCGGATCACCATCCGAATAACCCAGCATCTCAACGCGCCGCGCGCGATCATTCTGCGCGTCATACTCCGTCCACTCGATGCCCTCCGAGCTGTAATGATCGCGCGCCTGCTGACAATACGGGCATTCAGGTTTGACGTAGATCACTAGTCCCACTGTGGTCTCACCTCCTCGTCGCGGTGTCTTAACAAATATCACATAGTTTAGCAGCCTGGCGACGATCATGCGAAGACCGGAGCGCGAGAGTCCCCACGACGGTCGAATCGGCGGGGTGGCCTGCCAGCTAAAATACAAGGCCGAAACGGCGCGCACCCCGCCGGCGACGGAAGCGGATTGCGAGATGGCAGCATGGCCGCCTGAAATTCACCTGGTGATTGTTTTGGCGTGCCATCGGCGCATCCAAGCGGGTATACTCTCAAATGCTCTTTTAGCATCACGAAAGCGGGGCCGCTTCTTCCGTGATTGACAGCGATCTTTTAGACCCATACGAGAAATTAGTTGTCATCGAAATACTCGACCGGATGGTCGAGGTGCCAGAGAAGAACCGTTTGCTGCGATGCTTTCAGTTTCTTTCGATAAACACGATCTCTTACGGTGACTTCTGCTGGAACGGCGATTGTACGCACTGCCAGTTCTGGTATCACGAGCGGGGACAGAGCGTGGCGGACGACAGGACGGCGCTTTCGTGTCGCTTCGACGTTCGTGAAGGCATGGTGATTACAAAACTGAGTCCGTTTATCGAACTCGAAGGCATCAATAAATAGTAAGCGGTCAGCAGTCAGCCATCAGCTATCAGCTAACATAAAGAAGCGCGCGCCTACCGCCCGGCGCTTCCCGGCACGCGTGCCATGATAGATCGACACGACACATGACCGGCTGACTGCTGATGGCTGATAGCTGCTGACTGACAGCTTGGTTTGGTAAGAATCAGGGTGCGAAGATCAGCGTATCCGCGTCATCCGAACAACAGTCGCGCACGAACGTGCGGCACGGTGCAAATACATGCAAATCATTCCGGTTGCAGCCATCACAGAAGAACTAACAAGCGATGAGAAGCGGCAAGATGAGAGAAAAATCGTTCCACAATCGTTCCAGTAAAGATGACCTTGTCCACATTATTAATAAATATATGGTGGACAAATCTCCAACCCATTGGACAGGCGAAACCTATCCAATTGTTTAGAATATCGGTAACAAATGAGTGACACTTAGCGCAGGTTGCTCGAGACTCGTGATTTGAGAATTAACTCCTGGCAGAGTGCCCTGCCTCATACCTTTATTCCAGCATGCTACCACCATGCTACTAGCATGATACTTATCATTATCTAAGTAGCATGCTCAGACTATAAGCGCGCGGTAGAGAATCAGATCGTCCGTGTGATCATGCAACATAAAAAGGGCGAGCCCCTGAAAGAGCCCGCCCCTTGGTGATTTGCCGCTGGTGAAAAGCCTGGTTGTTAGACGCAGTTATCGCTCTCCGCTCAATTCACTAATTCTCACAGAGCCACGGCCTCTGGAAACAAATGCTCGAACAGGTGCACGTGCTGGAATTCCACCTTCCCCCGAAGTCCTCACATAGTTCTCTATCCCCTGGTCTACAGGTTGGCGGCGGCGGTTGCCATGCCATGTTGAAAGCCGAATAGAGTAACTTGTTTGGTGTCCCGGTGGGGATGCCACTTAACTTGCCGGGAGTTGCATAATATTTAATCACATTGTGGACGACAGCAGGAGATTTCCCCGGATTGGTCTGGAG
>JANOGZ010000248.1:0-5966 GCA_031406255.1 Pyrinomonadaceae bacterium
AGCAACGAGTCTTGATCGAGCACTTGCTGCTGAATCTCTTTGACGCTCAGCGGCTGCGGTTGTGTGAGTGCTGCATAACGCGGGCTGTTAGTTCGTATCTGCCCCTGCACCTGCTGATACTCCATCAGTACAGAGTCGAGCTCTTTTTTGGCCGCCGAAGCCTGCTCTTCGGTGTGCTTATCGCTGAGCAGGCGAGTCGAACGTTCTGCCCTGGCATTGATCCGCTGCTGTATGTCACGCTCGCGCTCCAACAGGACAGGGTCGACCCCCTGACGAATATCGGCGCGAGCTTCAGTTAAGCTCTCCAGTAAGCTGCGAGCGCGTGCGTGTTCGCTGGTTTCGAGAGCCGTCGCGTCATGTCCGTCGGATGGATGGCTCTGATGCATCCGCATCAACAAATCAATATAGAACCCGTAGTAATCTTGCTTAGAAGCAAAGTAGGATGCGCGCAGTTCTTGTCTGGCGACTCTGGTGCGCAGGGATTCGACCACTTCGAGCGCAGCATTTATATTGGCGCGGGCTTCAACGAGATCGCCGTTATCGCGTTCGACGCGAGCGATACTGTACATCGTCGCAGCTTCCAGAGAACGGTTTCCGACATCCCGGCTGAACGCGAGCGCCTGACGAAAATATTCTAAGGCCTTATGCTTATCTCCGATCGAGGCATAGACCCTGCCGATATAGTGATTGGTGGTCCCCTCGCGCAGGCGAATTCCTGATTCGCGGCTGATGGGGAGGGCACGATTCAAGTACTCCAACGCCTTCTGCGGCTCGCCCAAATCGCCATACACCATGCCGATATTGTCGAGCGCCTCCACCTCTCCGATGCGATTCCCGGTGCTCCGGTTGAGAGAAAGGGCTTGCTTATAGTATTCGAGTGCTTCGCCTCGCTCGCCCCTGGAAAGATAGATACTGCCAATGTTGAGAAGGGCAACAGCTTCCCCGTAGTGGTATCCACGGATAATGGAGAGCATTTGGAAGTAATAGTCGAGCGCCTTCTGATATTCCCCAAGACCTCCATAGTCCCTACCGAGGTTGTTGAGAGCTGTCGCTTCACCCCGACGATCTTTCAAGTCACGGAAGAGTGCCAACGCTTGACTGTTGTATTCCAGCGCCTTCTGTGCCTGGTCTATCAAGCTATACTGTGCTCCTATGCCTATAAGCGCTGAGGCCTCCCCTCGACGGTCGCCCAGCTCTCGCCAAAGCGAGAGAGCTTGACCATAGTGCTTCAACGCTTTCTCCGATTCGCTTAATAGGTCATAGGCTCCGGCGAGGGTCATGATCGTCTGTGCTTTTACGCGGCGATCATCCAAAGCTTGCGCGAGCAGAAAAGCTTCGCTGGAGATGGTCAGCGCGTTCCGGCCCTCCCCCAACAAAAGGTAGATCTTACCGATAGAATTGAGCGCATGGACTTCCATATGGCGGTCAACTGCGTTGCGGTAAAGCGAAAGCGCCTCTTCGTATTTCTTAACAGCGCTGCGCAGCGCTTCTCCTGTCCTTTGTGAGAACAGCCGCCCCCCCTCAGCGAAGGCTCGATCAGCGACAACGTGAATCTCGTCTCGCCGCGTAGCCACTCGCAACTCTTCGCTCCTCACATCATAGCGCCCACGCGTCGCCTCCTTTCTCGCCGGGTGCACTTCCAGCCGGTAATCCCCGGACAGCTCCGCGATGAGAGACAATCGTTCCGACTCTCGCAGATCGCTTACATTATTTACTTCGGCAATCTGCTTCCCAGCTGGTCCAAATACCTTTACGAGCACATCAATGCTTCGTTGATCGACCACCACGCGCAGGTATTGTCCCGCAGCGAGCGTGATGCGATACGAATGCCTTTCACCTCCTGCAAGCTCTCGCTCGATGGGCGCGCCGGGCACAAGCTCACGAACATCGCTTTCGCCTTGCGCTGAGGTGCGCGACCCCGTCAGCGGCTGTGCCGATCGAGTCGCCTGAAGGACGCCCCGACGTTGATGGGCTATCGCTATCTGCACCAGCAGGAGCAGAATGCTAGTGGCGAGAGCGATGTTAAGACGGGTAGCGATCAGGGATCGTCGCCGCAGAGTCGAGCGAAGTTCAATATGGCGAATCATGGCGGGCATCTCCCTGGGAGCCTTGGAGGCAGAAGACTGCAAAAATAGGGCGGAACCCTGGGAACAGTCTTCGGGCTGTGGAGACATAGTTTGCTCGCAGAAGTTACATATTACAATAGCGGTGTTGCTGCCCGCCCATCGCTGTTGAGGAAAAGATGGCAAAAAGGTTCACCGTCTGTGGTAGCAGTTAAGGTGTCAATCCATTATTTTCTAAGAATATGCTTCCTTTAGGTAGCGGAGTGTCAATAACAATGAATAGACCTCGCATACTGCGAATGATCAGATATGTGAGAGACCCCGGATTGAATAATGCTTGTGACGGATAGCAGCGACGCACGCGCGCGCGCAGGGAGGGAGATCGCCGCGGGCGGTATCATCGCGTTTCGCACGGACACCTTCTATGGTCTGGGCGTCGACCCCTTTAACCGTCATGCGCTACGTGCATTGAAGTCGCTGAAGGGAAGAGAAGCGGATAAACCGATTCTCGTTATTATCAGCGATGAAGTGGAAACTGAGCGCTTTGTGGCAGATGAGACAGGTCTCTTCGATGCGGTGCGCAAGCGCCACTGGCCGGGCGCACTGACGCTTGTCACACACGCGCGCCCCGATGTTCCGGTTGAACTGACGGCGGGAAGTGGGACGATCGGGGTGCGGCTGCCGGATGATAAAGATGTGCGAGATTTCGTGCGGGCGTGCGGCGGGGCGCTGACGGCGACGAGCGCGAATCTGGCAGGAGGGCCACCGGCGCGCACTGCCGCAGAAGTTAGGCGCGCATTTCCTACAGGTCTGGCGCTTATTGTCGATGGCGGCAAAGCGCGCTGCGAAAATCCTTCGACCGTTCTCGATGTCACCGGGTGGCCCGCCCGTTTGATACGCGAAGGCGTCGTGACACGTCGGGAATTGCAGCAGACGCTCCCGTTGATCGACGCTGAATAAAGGGGTGGCGGAGAAACCGAGGGGCCATTGCTTGTGAAGCCATCCTTGACGCTGATCCTTGATCTCTTCCGGCTACTATTTGTTTTCAATCGTCAATTTTCGGACAAAGCTCCAGTCGCTGCTCGGATCGACCTTGATATTACCGACATTGCGGCGCGCGACGATCATGTTCGCCGGATACCAGAGCGGCAACATCGGAACTTCGCGACTGACGATCTCCTGCGCCTGCGTGTAAAGAGTTTTCGCTTTTTCGCGATCGAGCGTGGTGACGGCCTCCTGAAGAAGACGATCGACTTCCGTGTTGCTGTAACGGCCGCGGTTAAAAGCGGCGCCGGTGGTGAACAGGTCGCGCAAGAATATCGGGTCTTGATTACCTCCGACCCAGCGCGAGGTGGTCATTTGGTACTGCCCGTTGCGCAGCTGGGCGAGCAGCGAGTTGAATTCAAGGGTCTCGATCTCGACGGGGATGCCGACCTCTTTCAAAGAGTTCTGGATCACACTCGCATACTGGCGCACGGCGGCGCTGCCAGCATTGATCTTGAAGGCGACCGGTTTGGAAAAACGCGCCCCCCCGCCCGCGGGGGCGCGATAGCCGGCTTCGTCGAGAATTTTCTTCGCCTGTTCGGGATCGTATGAGTATTTTTGTCCCGGCGCGTAGGCCCAGGATTCTTCCGGCAGAATAGAATGCGCGATGCGCGCCTGATCGAACAGCAAATCACGGACGAGCGCCTCGCGATTGATCGCGTACGCGATGGCCTGACGGACACGCGCATCCCTGACTGGCTCGCTCTCGGCATTGAAGCCGATGTAATTGATGTTGGCGCCGGGAAATTGCTCGACCTTGAGATTCGGGTCCTGCCCGAGCGACTTGTAGGCGTCAGCGGTCAGATTGGAGGCGGCGACGACCAGATCGATGCGCCCACTGCGGAGCTCGGCCTGGAGCGTATTGGCGTCGCGGATCACGCGCACGCGTAGATTCTTGATGCTCGGCGCGCCCTCCCAGTAATTCTCATGGGCTGCCATGTCAACGACCTCCTGCGCTTCGTCGTAGCTGACGAAGCGGAAGGCGCCGGAGCCGAGCGGCGTTGTTTTCTGCGCGTCGGCGGTGCCCTGCGGAATTACCGGAATGTTCACGAGGTTAGCGAGCAGCTCGAGCCAGGGTTTACGCAGGCGAATAACGAGGGTGCGTGCGTCCGGCGCATCAACTCCCGCGAGGCGTGACTCGCGGGCATCGCCGGTTCCTTCAAAAAACGGTGGATTCTTCTTCGAGTCGGAAGAAAGAAGCGTCTCGATCGTGTATTTGGCATCGGCGGCCGTCAGGGCCCGGCCGTCGTGAAACGTCACGCCGTCGCGCAGCGTGAAGGTCACCGAAGAGCCATCTTCCGCCGGCTGAATATTGGTCGCCAGCTCGCCCACGTAATCGAAGCGCTCGTTTTTGCGCACCAGCGAATTGAACATCAGTTGACGCAGGCGCTCGCTCTGCGCATCCGTGCCGCGCAGCGGGTCGAGCGTCTCCGGTGTGGATTCAAGCGCGATCACAAACGCGCCCTGACTTCGATCGCCACAACTCGCCGCGAAGGCGGCGACAGCGACGGCCGCCAGCAGGATCAGAAAGAGTCGGACGAATCGTTGAATCCGCATCAAATTTTGCCTCCGTATGTATATCCGAGTGTGCGATTGAGCGCGTCAACTTCATCCGATAACTGGCGGAAGCGCTGCGGGTCGAAAGGAATCGGGGGCTCAGCCAGCGCTTTGTAAGCCGCGATCCGCTGCAGGGATTCATCGATGCGCTGTTCCGAGAGCTCTCCTGTGCGCGCCGCTTTCAACAGGGCGTCGCGACCGCGCCGGATGATGTCAGGGCGCGCGCAGATCAGTAGCATATCCTCTCCCGCCTGGACGGCGCGCAGCACGGCTTCTTCAATTTCGCAGTGCCGCGCGATCGCCCCCATCTCCAGATCATCTGTTAAAACGAGCCCCTGATAACCCAGTTCTTCACGCAGCAGACGGGTCACGATCACATGATTGATCGAGGCCGGTTCGAGCGGCCCGCCCGCCACACCGCGTCTGATATCGATATTGGGAAAACCGCCGTGACTGACCATCACGGCGCGCGCTATGTTGTCTTCGCGTTGAAAGAGCTCGATGTAGGGTGCGAGATCCTGTGCGATCAGGTCGTCATGCGAAAGGTGGATGACCGCCATTTCTTCATGCGTGTCCACCTCGCCGGCGCCGATGCCCGGAAAGTGTTTGATGCAGCCCAGGCAGCCGGTGCCCTGCAAGCCGCGCAGATAAACGGTCGTGTAACCCAGCACCTCGCCGGGCGAGCGTCCGAAGGAACGCGAATAGAGGCCGTTTGAGAGAAGATCGCGGTCTTCGGTCATGATCGACATCACGGGCGCGAAGTTCATGTTGAAGCCGAGCAGGCGCAGCGCCTCGCCGGTGATGCGGCCGAGCGCGCGCGCGGCGGCCAGATCACCGTGCTGGCGAATCGTGCGCGCGGCGGGCATCGGCGTGCAAATGCGTCGCAGGCGATCGACCAGACCGCCCTCCTGATCAATGCCGAAAAGCGGCTCGATGGGGACGATCTCGCGGGTGTTGTCGAGGAGGGAGCGCAACTGCTGGGCCGTGGCGACGTTACGCCCGAAGATGATCACGCCGCCGGGCGCGACGTATTCGATGAGCGCACGCGCCTCCGCCTCCAGTTCAGTGCCTGGCAACCCGATAAAGAGAAGTTGTCCGATTTTCTGTTCGAGCGAAAGAGAGTAAAAGTAGTCGGAAGCGATCATGTGATAGATGCCGAGTCTAGAGAGCGAGCCCGTCTGAAGAGCCGGACGAGCGTGAAAAATTCATGCTTGCAGATTACACGAAAGCGGCGATAACCGCACTCGATCGCCCGCCGGCGAAGCCTCGATTAGCGCTTCGGCTCGTCGCCACTTCGATGCC
>JANOGZ010000758.1:0-3656 GCA_031406255.1 Pyrinomonadaceae bacterium
GAGAATGCTGCGAACAAACATAACGCGACCGCAATGGTTTTCACCTTCTGCATATCTAAACTCTCCTTCGAGTTGGGTGGTTACACAGAGTGTGCGCGCATCGTGACACGCACGCTCTGCTCGTTTACTCTCAAGCTGTTCTGGTGGCCTTCTTCGGCCGCGGCCCACTTTACCCTCTGATCAACAAAGAGCTGTCTCTCGGTGTCTCTCTCTATGTGTGCGGCGGCTCGCTCATCAACTTCTTCAGTCTCGCCTGCCCTTCTCACTTCCGCGCGACCGTAAGCATTAGCTGTCACCGATCAAGCTTGCACGGCTCCGGGCAATACTGGCGGCGGCGCTCAACATCGAGGTGGAGACGGCACGAGGCCCAGGTGCGGTAGTAGACGGCGCGGCGCTACTCTCCATACCAGACCCAGTAAGTGCCGATGCCGAGACCGATCACCACCCACCAGAGCACGAGCGCGGTTCGCATCCATAACTTGTAATTCTCAAAGCGCAGGGCCTGCGGCAAAAGATTTGTTCCCGCTCGCAAGATAATGTAGAGACCCAATAGTTCCGCCAGAGTGCCGAGCGCCGCATGCGCCGTTGAGAAAGCGAAAAAGGGGTCGGCGAGAGTCTTCGCGGAGAGACTGGGCATCACGCCGCGACGAAAGACCGGCAGCATGAATAAAGCGATCGGGACCAGGTTGAGGAGCATCACCGCTGACTGGCAAATGCCGTGGGCGCGAAATCGTTTACGGCGCGCCAGCATCATGCCCACCAACAGGGCCGCGCCCATCAAGAGCTGCGCGACAAGGTTGGCGGTTGACGTGGGGGGAGCATCAATACCAAGAAGAATGGTCATAGAACTTTCTCTGGGGTAAGTAAAACGCCATCTCCGGAAGCGATCCGCCGGTGCTGTGCTTCCGCGCACGAAGCTGCTAGAGGGGGCCACGGCCCTTCGTCCTGGCCCCGCTCCACAAGGCAGGCTCTGTTACCTCAACGCTTTCATCTTACCGCCAATCTTCGCCCTTTTCTATCAGCCGGCCCTTCCCGGCGCCGAAAACGAACCTCCACGGCCGGTTTCTAAAGGTGCGGATTATAGACGAGGGATAACCTTCCGGGCGAACTTTTTTTGAATCATCGCTGATAAGCGTGAAGAAGATCACCAAATCGTCACCAGACGCACACCCATTTCGCGCGTCTGGTGACGATCGGATAAGTTTACAGGCGCACGCTCGCCGGTGCTTTCCCCTGATCTGTAACCCGCTCGGCGCGCGACCAGCTCAGCAAAAGCCGCGGCGTAGTGTTTTTCTTGCGTCGTCAGCTTCATTTCTGCTGTGGTTTTGATATATATTAGGTCAAGTTTAGCGACGAGTTGACTATTCGCTGGAGTTAACGATCCGCCGGCCGCCAGTCTGACCGCCCCATCGAAACAGGATCACGCTCACCGTACGGGGAAGGCGGCGATCGTCGCAAGCCGAAAAGCTCTACCTGAATGATTTGCACTTTCGTGCTATAATCTGCGTCCCATTTCGCCTCGTTTCTCAGCCGAGATTTACTCGCACCAATATAATCACCCTTAACACAGGAGGACAATAGACAATGGCCACCGAACTCAAACGCGGGGAAACTTCTCCGGGCAACAAAGTGCGCATGACGCGCGGCAAATTCAATGGCATCCAGGCGGTTGCCGACAAAAACGGCATCATCGCCGCCGCCGCGATGGATCAGCGCGGCTCGTTGAAGAAGGCGATTGCGAAGGCCAAAGGCAGCGATGCCAGCGATGCCGAGCTCAGCGAATTCAAGGTGATCGGAACCCGCCTTCTGACGCCTTATGCGACGGCGATTTTGATGGATCCGGAGTATGGTCTGGATGCCGTTAAAGCGAAAGCGCCGAACGCCGGTGTGCTGCTCGCGTATGAGAAAACAGGCTATGACGCCAACACCCCCGGTCGCCTGCCTGATCTCCTGAGCAACTGGTCGGTGGCCCGCTTGATCAATGCCGGTGCGGACGCCATCAAGATCCTGCTGTATTACAACCCCGATGATCCCGCGGAGATCAACGACATCAAACACGCCTTTATTGAGCGGGTCGGAGCCGAGTGCGCGGCTTACGACATGCCGTTCTTTCTCGAACCGATCTGTTACAGCGAAAAGATTCCCGACGATAAGAGCCTTGAGTTCGCCCGCATCAAGCCTGATCTGGTGACGCGTTATATGATCGAGTTTTCCAAGCCGCAGTATGGCGTCGATGTGCTCAAGGTCGAGGTGCCGATCAACATCAAGTTTGTCGAAGGCTCGCCCGCTTTTCAGGGAACGGCGGCCTACACCAAAGAAGAAGCAAAGGAGTTATTCCGTAAAGCGGCGGCCGTCGCCGGCAAGCCTTTCATTTATCTTTCGGCGGGCGTGACCGACGATGTCTTCCGCGCGACGCTCGAACTGGCCGCCGAAGCGGGCGCCAATTTCTCGGGCGTGCTGTGCGGTCGGGCGACATGGCAGGACGCCATTCCGGTTTATGGCAAGGGCGGCGCGCCGGCGCTCGAAGAGTGGCTGAAGGATCGCGGCCGACGCAACGTCGAGTTGCTCAACGAAGTTCTCAAGAAAGGCGCCAAACCCTGGTATGACTTCTACGGCGGGCTGAAAAACATCGAGGTCGTGGATGCCATCGAGCCGCTTTCCGCGTCCCGCGCCACAAACTGACGCTAAGCTGTTTTCAACCACCTGATCTGAATCTGAATTGATCCTTCCGGGGGCAAGTCAGAGTCCGACAGTTCACAAAAGCTTTCCGAAGCGCCCGCTGCATAAAGGGCTCGCGTTTCTGAATGCGGTTCAGGATGTGTATCCGGCCGCGATCTATGAAGATTGCCTGATGCTACTGATAAAAGTGTAAGGAAGCTAACGAGCTGCACACTTTTTGTGTGCGGCTCGCCCGTTTCAGGGGACTTAAGCAAAAAGAAAACTCTTCCCGGGGCTGCGCGAGCCGTCCGCGCGACTCCCGACGCTTACCCGTTATCAGGGACTCCTGAAAACTGCTAAACTGTCGCGCCGGCCACCGTCGACCATGGGGCAAACTTATTAAGCGAGGACGAGGGATAGTATCGTGACTGACGAGAAGGGGCCCAAACAACCATCAAATGAGATCTCCGCGCAAACGGGACAGTTCGATCTGCGTTTCATCCTGTGGCGCTCGTTTTGTGATGAGAACGGCGTGCCCGTCGAGACGCTGCCGAGCGAGCTCAGCGGAGACATCAAAGAGAAGTGGGAAAAGATAAAAAATAGAAACCTCCACAAACCCGCTGAAGAAAAATGAAGCGCCCGCCAGTCGCCGAGTTTCTAACGAAGGGTGACGGCGATCGCTGGCTGATCGCGCCGAGCGGGTCGCGGTGCTCTCCTCCGGGCGATGCTCAGAAAAATCTTCCAGCCGCAGCGCTGCCCGTGAGAAACGGATTGGCGCGCCGCTCGTGACCGATCGTGGTTAGCTCACCATGGCCTGAACAGACGACCACCTCGTCGCCGAGCGGCAGTATTTTATGATGTAGCGAAGCCATCAACTCTTCAGAGGAGCCGCCCGGCAAATCCGTCCTGCCGATCGAGCCCGCGAAAAGACAGTCGCCCACGAACGCTTTTTTCTCACTCGGTTCAAACAGTATGACGTGGCCCGGGGTGTGTCCCGG
>JANOGZ010000324.1:0-3245 GCA_031406255.1 Pyrinomonadaceae bacterium
GCGCGAACTGGGTTTCATAGACATGGGCCCGCTGTTCTTCATTTCTCCTGACCAACCCCTTTTCCGTCATGATCTGTAAAAGCTTGAGAATGGTGGTGTAGCCCGCCGGCTTACTCAGGTTCATTGTTTCGTGAACTTCACGGACGGTGCTCGGGCCACGCTTCCAGAGAATTTTGAGGATTTCCAGTTCCGCGTCGGTCGGACGCGGAGCATCGGGCTTAGACATAAGGCTCATCCTTACTCGGCTGAATCACGACCTCAAGCCTACTACGAAGCGCTTCGTACTGTCAACGAAAGTTTTCGTACATCTCGCCAATTACCATCGGCCGACGAAAACCTTTGTCTCAGCGGTTGGGAAGGATCAGGCTGTTTGCCGGCAGGAGCTTGAGGGCGCGTCATTTTGAACGTCAACAGCGATATTTCTATTGACAAACACTGTTAGGTATTATTAAACTACGTACAATCCCTTATATATGAGGGATTACAGTTACTTCACAAACAGGTTGACCCCACCTCTAGGACGCTCGTGCCGCATGGTGCTGGAATTTTCCCTCTGCGCCCAAAGCCATCCTTAGAACGGTTCGGCCCGATCTTCAACCTTACGTCTTCGAAGGAAATCGAGATGCAATACAGAAAACTTCTCTTGCCGACGCTTGCCCTGGCAGTCCTGTGTTTTGCCAACGGTGCGGCGCTCGGTCAAAGCACTACGGTCGCTCAGAAACGTCTTGTGACCGTCAAAATCAAAAACGGCCCCCTCGTGCGTGGCAGGCTCATCCAGTCGGACAAGGACTCGATCAAGCTTGAAGTTGAAAAAGCAAGTTGCGGCATCACGCTGGAGATGTCCGAAGTGGCGAGTATCGTCTATGCCGACCAGGATCTGGCAGGAAATACCGCGGAGGTCAGCTTAGCCTCCTCCGCTGCCCCGAAAGCCCCGCGTCAGGCGGTGAACTACCGACATAAATCGCGCCGCTCATATCGCTAAGGCAAGATCACCGCTGGGCGCAAGAAGCGCCCGATATTCCGCGTAAAGAACACGCCACCCGCTTCTGGCAATTGCAGTTTCGTGAGCTAAATCAAAGGCGGATGACCGGTCTGTTCCCGATCGAAGCATCTCGCCGGAGACAGTGACGAGAGCTTAAAACTTCAGGCTGTAAACTACTCGCTCCCGCAGAAGATCGTCATCGAAAGACGCCGTAAGTTACCCGCCCGATTTTTCCCGCCTCAGAAAGTCAGCAATTTATCACTTTCAAAGATAAGCTCGGCAAAGCGTTTTCGGTCAATAAACTCGGCGGGTTTACCCTCCAGGTCTTCATCGGAGACGCCCCGGGCCTTCGCGCACCCGCCGCGCGCAAAAATGCGGACCTGATGGTCAACCGCAAACTGAAACAATTGGGTTAAAGGCGGCATGCCGATCCCCAGCAGGCTTCTTCGTACCGCATCTTTGAGTATGAGCGTGGCATCGTGGGCCAGCACTATCTGTACTTCGAAGCCCGCCTCGACCGCCCCTTTCGCAATCTGGAAAGGGAGGCTCGCGCGCGTCGGACTCGATGGCCCGTGGGTTCCTGTGATCAGTAGCCTCGGCATACCTCTATCTCCTTCAGTTTAGCGTCTTAGCCCACCAATCCGCGTTCACGCGCGCTTTCCGCGGGGCCATTGTTGTGCCGTGGGAGGGCGCTGTCAAGTCAAAATCGCCCGCCGCCCGGTCACCAGAATCTTCTTCGGATGAGCCATTGCGCCGCGAAGTTGATGGTTTCTGTGGGACTGGCCCGGAGCGTTTCTCCGCCTGGAACTACCGCGCAGGCGGCCCTCGGCAACTTAAAAATGCTCGGCCCGGGATGGGCACCAGGCGCGGCTGGAGCGGTCCCGTCAGACGGGGAAGATTCAGTTGACATGGCTGGGTAAAGGGTTTACTCTTCGTAGCTTAGATCACAGAAATCGGCTGCGTGAGAGATACGCTCTCGTTAGCATCTGGTTACAGTTCAGCCTCCGGTAAATGGTCAAAACACTTGAACCATACTGATATCTCTCGCAGAGAGAGAGATGCCGATCCGGCGAAAATAGTCACTTTATTTTAGTGTGAGCGTGCCTGATCAACAAGGGGTTTTGATTGTTTACCTCTTCATACAAATGGCTCTTCGAATATGCCTTAGCGTAGCGATCACGCCGCCGATTTCTTGACAACTGACTGGTGTGCATCGAGGCCGCCTCGCCCGCACACGACCCAACATAAAGTGCAGCTGTGAATTCGGTCCTATTTTCGATATGGGCAATGGTCTTACGTTGCTCATGGATAACGAGATGAGAGGACAAGAGGTTAGATAAGAGAGCGCCCAGGGGAATAATTCTTGGAAGCCCGCCTTGTCCCGTCTCAAGGAACCAGGTCAACTATACTGATCCGGTCGCGCCAGCTTCATTAATCATGATGGGTGGGTTTCGTTCGTCCGCCGTTTTCTGTGATTCAGATTGACACATCAGGCTGATCCGCTGCCCCTGGCTGTCAAGATCATCTGTTTGTAATATTTGCATTTAGCAATTTCGTCATCTCCACGAGGAAAGTAGATATGCGTTGCCGATTAAGTTTCTCCTCGCGCTGGCTGGTCTTTCTAGCTCTGTCACTGTTTGCCTGCATCGCCTTGCGAGTCACGCTTACGGAAGCACAAGACACGGTCACCGGCGCTTTCGAAGGCACCGTCAGTAACAGCCAGACCGGCGCTCCGGTGCCCGGTGCGGCTGTGCAGATTATCAATCAACTAACCGGTCTGGTGATCCCCAAACGAGCAGACTCGCGCGGACGCTTCTACCAGGGCCTACTGACGCCCGGCATCTACATCATCCGCGTCTCCGCCCCCGGCTTCCAGCCCCGCGAAGTCATCCAGCGCCTCTTTATTACGCGCGCCGGTGAGGTCGTGCCCGTGCCCGTCACGCTCGATCCGGACACATCCGGGTCGACGCCTGTGCCTGTGGCCAGTGCCACTCCGCTGGCGACGCCGACCGCCTCCCCAACCACGACATCGACCGGGACTACTCCACCAGTGGCGACCGCAACTCCGCAACCGACGCCGGGTTCTTCGCCAACCACGCAGACCGCCACCTTGACGGAAGAGGACACGGACATTCGCGCACGCATTAACACCGCGGATGCGCAGCGCGGCGGCGCCTTCACCGAAGAAGAAGTCGCCACTCTTCCCCTGGGCGCGACGACCGTTGTGCGTACCTTCGATGAACTCACACTGCTGCTTCCCGGT
>JANOGZ010000377.1:0-1727 GCA_031406255.1 Pyrinomonadaceae bacterium
GTCTCAGCCCATACGCGGGGCGGCATTTTTGCGTAAGCCGCATACTGAAATATAACAATTAGATTTTATGAAAAAGATTTCGACGCTTCCCGTTCTCCTTATATTTCTCTGTATCTCAAATCAGGTTGCCGCGCAGATGCCACCGCCCGCTCCGCGCTCCGAAATGCAGAACTGGAACGACGTGCAACTAACCGTTCCCATAAACAAGAAAGTTGATGTTGTAATTAACGGCGCGCTGCGCATCGGACGCGGGATGAGTCGCCCGGTTAACGGGCGTGGTGGTGTTGGCATCGCTTTCAAACTTCACCCGCGTTTTACCTTCACACCCGGCTATCTCTACGTCGCGCATCATCCTTCGCGGGGAAGAAACAACGACGACCATCGCTTGCTCTTGAACGGCACAATTCGCTTTCCCGTCGGACGCTTTACAATTTCCGACCGCAACCTCTACGAATATCTTTTCCGCCACTCGCTACCCAACTCCTCGCGCTACCGCAATCGTTTGCAAGTAGAGCGTGCGGTGTCAATCGGCGACGACCTCAGCTTCAATGTTTTTGTCGCCAACGAGGTATGGTATGACATCGGGCAGAAGGGGTGGACGCGCAACCGCTTCTCAACGGGAGTGAGCCGGCGTTTGAACCGTCACCTCGTCGGCGAAGTTTATTACTTGCGGCAGAGCGACGGGCGCGCCCGCCCCGGCAGCTTAAACGTGATCGGCACGGCGATGCGGTTCAACTTATAAACTTCGAGTTCTAGACTTCGAGCGAGGGGTCACTTGCGCGGTATTCATCGAGCTTGCGGTAGAGGGTTTTGCGATCTAAACCTAGCAGTTCGGCGGCGCGCGACTTGTTGCCGCTCGTTAGTCGAAGCGTCTCTAAAATGTATTCGCGCTCAAGTTCGTTGAGCGTGAGACGCTGCTGGCTGGAGCGGGCGATGAGCGCAGCAATCGCGCCGGATGAGCGCACGCGCTCCGGTAAATCTTCCGGCGTGATGACGCTGCCGCGTGCGAACGCGACCGCGCGCTCAATAGTGTTCTCCAATTCGCGCACGTTGCCGGGAAACGGGTAAGCGGTCAGGATGGCGAGTGCTTCCGCAGAGATGTCGAACGGAGAGGCATTACTTGCTTCGGCGTTCTTCTTGATGAAGTGTTCGACAAGAAGCGGAATGTCGAAGGGACGCTCGCGCAACGGCGGGATGTGCAAGTGGATGACGTTCAGCCGCCAGTACAAATCTTCACGAAAGCGCGCGGCTTTTACTTCCGCTTCCAAGTCGCGGTTCGTCGCCGCGACGACACGCACGCTTACCTTCCGCTCGCGGTCTGAGCCGACAGGTCGCACCATTCCCTCTTGCAACGCGCGCAAGAGTTTAGGTTGCACTTGCAGGGGCAGTTCGCCGACCTCGTCGAGAAAGAGCGTGCCACCGTCCGCCGCTTCAAAGAGTCCCGCGCGCGCTTGTCTGGCGCCCGTAAAAGCCTGCCCGGTATGACCGAAGAGTTCCGATTCGATGAGGTCTGCCGGTATCGCCGCGCAGTTGAGGGGGACGAACGCGCCCGCGCGTTTCGATGCGTCGTGGACGGCGCGCGCGACGAGTTCCTTACCCGTGCCGGACTCGCCCGTAATCAACACAGTACTCGCGCTTCGAGCGGCGCGCTCGATAAGATCCAACAACTCCTGCATCTGACGAGACGCTCCCGTGATGAGCGGGGGCGTTGAGGGTTGCGCGCGGCG
>JANOGZ010000389.1:0-1838 GCA_031406255.1 Pyrinomonadaceae bacterium
GGGAATTAAGCGCATCAACCAGACCCAGGCCGGTGGCCTCCAATGCTTTGGCGAGCGTATTGAAGGTGCCCGCACTGACCGCCATCTCGACTATGTTTTTGGTTGCGATGGTTAGTGTGTTAGCCGCCTGCGCGGGCTGCGAGATCCATCCGCCCACTATTCCCAAAACCATAAGAGCGACTACCGGACCCAAAATCCCGAGCGATTTGAGCGATGATTTTCCATTTGATCTTCTTCTCCATTTCCTCCGAAATCCCTTTGTTTCGTTTCGATCCAATAGGTTTTCGGCTCTTTAAAATCCGGAACCATATGAACGATTTGAACGTTTTATGCTAAACCAACTCATTTGTCAAGTCGGAATTTATTGTTTCTAACTTATGCCTGAAGACTTCATTGCACGATTTGCACGTATTTCTTTACATGGCCGATTAGCTCTGTTAAAATTCCATTCGACGGTACATAGGGATGATAAAAACGATTCAAGGTAAGAAGCTGACCAGTAAAGAAGCGGCACGTCTTCTGGGCGTGAGCGAGGCATCCGTCAAACGATGGGCCGACAGCGGGCTACTGCCAGTGGAGAAGACAGTCGGCGGGCACAGGAGATTTCGTACGGAGGATGTCGCCGTCATCCGGCGTGATGGATTGAGGGATGAGGATTCGCGCCCTCTCAAAAAGAGGTTTACAGCCCGGTCCGTAGAAGAAGCGGCGCTTGAGCCTGGCAGAGAAGCAACGCTGGTTGAGGAGACATTCGCGGCGCTCATGGAGGGGCGCGATGAGGAATTGTCCGCGCTGTTCATCAATTTATATTTGCACGGGCAAGCTGTCGCCGCCATCGCCGACCGCTTACTCTGCGTCGCGATGCGCCGGGTCGGCGACCTCTGGCATGAGGGTGAACTCTCAATCGCGCAAGAGCATGTGGCGACGCGCACAGCCCTATCGGCGCTGCAAAATTTCCAAGCGGTGCTGGACGCGCCCCAAGGAAAACTGCTGATGGCCCTATGTTGTAGTACGGAGGAAGACTTTCACGACCTCCCCGTGCAACTCACGGTGCTGACGCTGAAAGCCGAGGGATTGGAAGCTTTCAACCTGGGGGCCAGCACTCCTTTCTGCGCCCTCACGGAGGTGGTTGAGAGGTTCAAACCACATCTTGTCTGTGTATCCTCAACCATTCTTAACAATCTGGATCGCGCGGTGCGTGAGTATGCGGAATTTCACCTAACGGCACGGCGCACGCGAACCTCAGTCGTTCTGGGCGGCGCGGGGTTTTCAGACGCTGGGGTGCGAAAACGTTTCCCGGCTGAGCTTTACGCCGACAATTATCAGCAGTTGGCGGCGTTTGCCTCAAGCATTATGATCCCTGAGACCGACGATAAATCGAATGAATCCTAGCGACCCATTCTTTTGTTGAAATTGGGAAGGAAATGATGTAATTCGTGAAAAAGAGAGTTGTTGTGGCCGGTCTGCTGGTGAAGTTGATCTCGGCGCTGATCAAGGCCGAGAAAAAAGATAATAAGCGGTTGCGGACCGTGCCAGCCATTGATCTTTCTCGCTACAGCGGTCTGTGGTACGAGATCGCGCGCCTTCCGAATCGCTTCGAGATCGAGTGTGCTGGCGATGTGACAGCACAATACACTGTTCTGAGCGAAAGCAAGCTGAGTGTCATCAATCAGTGCCGTCAAAAGAACGGTCAGTTGACAAAAGCTGTCGGTGAAGCGCGACTCGCAAGTAAAGAGGGCCCCAACTCTCAATTACAGGTCAGATTCGCCCCCACTTTTTTATAATTTATCCCCTTATGTCCGGGGCGACTATCAGATCATCGCCCTCGGCAGCGACTACGA
>JANOGZ010000399.1:0-7080 GCA_031406255.1 Pyrinomonadaceae bacterium
CCGGGCTCGGCGATGGCGTCGGGAATCAGGGCGCGCAGTTCAACGAGAACAACAGCCTGGCGGTGAACTGGACCCGTACCATCGGCGCCCGCATGGTGAACAATCTGCGCTATGGGCGCAACGGGACGTTCGCCGAGTTCGCGCACGCGACGGCGAACGACCAGAAGGCCGATGCGTTCGGTTTCAAAGGCATTCCGGCGGACCTTCTGCAGGTAGGCGGGCTGCCGCAGATCGACGTCAACAACTACAACGATCTGGGCACGCGCAACTTCCGGCCGCAGTTTCAAAAGCCGATATTGAATCAGGTGGTCGAAACGTTCTCGCTGACTTCCGGGCGCCATTTTCTGCGCGCCGGTTTCGAAATTCGCCTGAAAGACAACACGTTCATCGACGTTACGCGCCGCACTCCGTCCTATGGCATCCCCGGCGTGTTCACGGGCGATTCCATGGGTGACCTGCTGCTCGGCCTGCCCGAGAGCGTGCAATTAAACACCGTCCCCACCGTGCAGCAACTGCAGCGGGCCTTCAGCTACTTCGCGCAAGACGACTGGAAGTTGTCGAGAACTCTGACGATGAATCTGGGCCTGCGCTACGAGTACACGACACTGCCGCGCGACCTCGCCTCACAGGCTTTGAACGCCGCTGCCAGCGTGCCCGGCGTGATCGAGTTCGGCGTGCCGAAGACGGACAAAAACAACTTTGCGCCGCGCGTCGGCTTCGCCTATACGCCCGATTTTCAGAGCGGTCTGGGCAATTTCCTGTTCGGCGAGCGCGGCCAGAGCTCGTTGCGCGCCAATTTCGGCATCAATTATTACGAAGGCTTCCAGAACCTGGTGGTGACGTCGCTGCCGCCGCAGTTCCAGCAGCAGAACGTCGACGTCTTCTCTTCGGCGGCGGCTTTCGGATTCGATCCGAACCGTCCGTTCCTGCAAAACGGCGGCGTCCCCGACATGCTGCTGCCATTCGCGACGCCCGCCCAGGCGCGCGCCGCGACGGGCTCGTTTATTCCGGATCAGGTCACGCCCTACTCGATGTCGTTGGCGCTCTCGTACCAGCGCGAATTGACGCCGGCGATGGCTCTCGAAGTCCGTTACCTGTCGACGCGCGGTCGCCACCTGCCCGTGCAGCTTCGCCTGAATGCGGCCACCGTCGACGAGAGCAAGCTGGTCATCCCCACCTTCTTCAGCCAGCCGACGGCCGGAGAGTTGTCGAATCTACCGACGCTCGCGCAGGTGCGAACGCAGCCGGGGGTCAATGTTCGCCGGCTCGCGAGTTCGGGCTTCACGAAAGACCTGACGTCTTACCAGGCGGTCGGCAGCTCGCAATACGATGCGGGTTCGATCAGCCTGACGAGCCGGTTCAGCCATCAGCTGGCCTTCACCGCCGCGTATACCTTCAGCAAGACCATCGATGACTCGACCAACGAGTTGAACTCGAGCGCCGTGAATCCGCGTCGCCCGCAAGACTTCTACAATCTGGATAATGAGCGCGGATTGTCGGCGCTCGATATCCCGCACCGCTTCGCGGCATCGCTCAGCTATGATCTTCCGTGGTTCAACCGCCATGAGAACGCCTTCGTTAAAGGACTCCTCGGCGGCTGGCAGCTCGGCGGCATCTTCCAGGCGCAGTCGGGTCAGCCGATCACGGTGCTTTCGGGACGCGACAGCAACCTGAACCTCGACTCGGCCGGCGACCGCACCATCGTTAATACGACAGGAGTGGTGGGAACGAGCAGCGCCATCCGCGCCATCAACGCGGCGGGACAGTTCGTCTCGGTCGGCAATGCTTCGACGGTCGCTTACGTCGCCACCAATCCGAACGCGCAGTATATCGTGGCGGGCCCCGGCGCCCGCGCCAACGCCGGCCGCAACACACTTCGCACCAACGGCTTTAATCGCACCGACGCCAACTTCATCAAGAATTTCCGCTTCGCTGATGATCGTTTCAATGTGCAGCTGGGTACGGAGGTGTCGAACCTCTTCAACCAGCGCATCCGCACGATCGCCGGCGTCGGAGCGACGACCGCCGCCTTCGCCACCGCCGGTAATCAGTTCTTCGGCGATTACGGCATCGGCAACTTCACGGGGCGAACCGTGCAACTGAGGGCCAAGTTCATCTTCTAAGCGGCCCGCGCACATGTTGATGAGCTTGAGTTTGAGGGGAATCCACCGCGGTGGATTCCCCTCGGCCTTTTAGGAGCACCGGCAGAGACTCTCCGTTCTTCACATCTTCCTGAAGAATTTGAGAAACTTGAGCGGAAGTTCAAGGGAGAGAGTGTATAGTGGAGCTCCTCACGCGGCGCGGAGCCTCACCGGATAACCTGAAACCATTTAGGAGGAGATGGATGGGCATCTCGCTGAAACCTGAGCACCTGAAGCGGTACAAAGACATCACATGGCTCTTTATGAAGTACGGACGAGCCGACCTCGTCAAGAAAGCCGGACTCGAGGAGGCGCTCATCCCGGATGATGAAGAACTCGCCCTCCAGACAACCGATCCCAAAGCCGAAGAGTTGGCCAAAGACCTCGAGAAGATGGGCCCGACTTTTATCAAGCTGGGCCAGCTGCTCTCGACGCGGGCCGATCTCCTCGAAGCCCCCTACATGGAAGCGCTCGCGCGCCTTCAAGACAATGTCGAGCCCTTTCCATACGAGGAAGTGGAGCGCATCGTGACGACCGAGCTCGGCGTGCGAATCTCGAAGGCATTTTCGGTGTTTGATCCGTCGCCCGTCGCGGCGGCCTCGCTCGGACAGGTGCACCGCGCCGTCACGCGCAACGGCCGCCCCGTCGCCGTGAAGGTGCAGCGACCCAATATTCGCGAAGGCATCGTCAATGATCTCGACGCGCTCGAAGAGATCGCGGCCTTTCTCGACGCACATACCGATACGGGAAAGCGTTACGAATTTCAAAACATGCTGCGAGAGTCGCGCAAGAGCCTCCTGCACGAGCTGGATTACCGCCTGGAGGCGCATAATCTCAGCACCCTCGGCGAGAATCTCAAAGAATTCGAGCGGATCGTGGTGCCGCAGCCAGTGGAAGACTACAGCACCTCGCGCCTGCTCACGATCGATTACATCCAGGGCAAGAAGATCACCTCGCTGACTCCGCTGGCGCTGATCGAGGTTGACCGGACGGGCCTCGCCGAGGATTTATTCCGCGCTTACCTGAAGCAGATTCTGGTGGACGGCTTCTTCCACGCCGATCCGCATCCCGGCAATGTGTTTCTGACGGACGACGGGCGGATCGCGCTCCTTGATCTGGGAATGGTGGCGCGTATCGCGCCGAAGTTGCAGGAGCAACTACTCAAGCTGCTGCTGGCCATCAGCGAAGGGCGCAGCAACGAGGCCGCCGACATCGCGATCGAGATCGGCCAGGTGCGGGATTATTTCGACGAGCCGGAATTTCGTCGCCGCATCGCCGACTTCGTCGGGCAGCATCAGGACACCAACATCCAACGGATCGAGGTCGGCAAGGTCGTGCTCGCCCTGACGAGGACCGCGGCCGAATGCGGTGTCGCCGTTCCGCCCGAACTCACGATGCTCGGTAAGACCCTGCTCAATCTCGACCAGGTCGGCCGCACGCTCGACCCGCACTTTAACCCGAACGCCTCGATCCGAAAGAATTCGGCGGAGATCATGAGGCAGCACATGCTGAAAACGGTCTCGCCGTCAAATATCTTCACCGGCGTGATGGAGATGACGGAATTCGTCGAGCGTCTGCCGGGAAGAATCAACCGGATTCTGGACGCGGTCGCCAAAAACGAAATCAAGCTGAAGGTCGACGCGATCGATGAAGGGCTGCTGATCGACGGTTTGCAGAAGATCGCCAACCGTATCACGCTCGGGCTCATCCTCGCCGCCTTGATCGTCGGCGCGGCGCTGCTGATGCGCGTCGAGACGTCATTTCGGATCATGGGCTATCCGGGATTCGCCATCCTCTGCTTTATGCTCGCCGCCGGCGGAGGGATCGCGTTTGTCCTGAGCATTCTTTTCTACGACGAAAATAAGAAGAAACACTGAGCCGGGATGACAGCAAAACGCCGCCGAGCACTACGTCTTAGAAATTAAGACGGAAGCCCTCGCTGATCCAAGTAAAGCGAGGTGAGTGTTTGACAGCGTACGCTCCATTCGCCACGCCCGGTGCGATGAGACTGTTTCCCCTTTGGCCGTCTCATCGCACTCATCCTTCAATATATGTCCCAAAAGTTCTGGCCCCGGTTGACTCATCGCCCGATTTAGCATAGAACTTTCCCATCCATAACTTACTTTTCCAAACTTACCTGAGACAAGGTTAGAGGAGGGAATTTTCTGTGCCGGTTGACAACGCTGAATTCCGCACCGCGCTCGGACGCTTCGCCAGCGGCGTGACGGTCGTCACCACCCGCGACGCCGAGCGCCGCCCGCTCGGACTCACCGTGAGCGCCTTCAGCTCGCTTTCGCTCGAACCCCCGCTCATATTGATCTGTATTGATAAGAGACCCGAACTGCATAATGCGTTGAGTGAAAGCGGCATGTTCGCCATCAATATCCTGGCGGCAAACCAGGAGCAGATTTCGCGGCGCTTCGCCTCGCGAGACGGCGATAAGTTTGCGGGCCTGGCTTATCGCAAAGGCATTGAAGACATACCTGTTCTTGAAGAATCGCTGGCCGTCCTTGAATGCCGTCTCAAGAACGCTTATGAAGGCGGCGATCATACGATTTTTGTGGGCGAGGTTGAAGCGACCGCTGTGCGCGAGGCACAGCCGCTCCTCTACTACAAGGGCGGCTACGCGCGCCTCACCATATAACAGGAGCGCACAACCAGCAGGTGATCACAGTATCGGCGGGCGGTTACATCAGAAATTAGCGCTTCTTGTGGAGACTCACCTGCATAGTTGTGTTTTGTTGGCCGGCTTACGGTTTTTTGAATCGCCGACACCGGAGCTTAGGCGATCGCCACCTTCGGATTGAGAGAGGCCAAGGATGCAGCAGGCAAGCGCGGATATCATCAATATTCTTGATCGGATTACTGACGGGGTCGTGGCCTTTGACCATCAGTGGCGTGTCACCTACATGAATAAGACCGCCGGGCAACTGATGCCGCAACTGCAGAAAACCCCTGAAGAGTTGATCGGCAAGGATATCTGGGACGAGTTCCCGGATTTGATCGGCACCAGAGTTTACGAGGAATTTCATCGTGCGGTGTCGCAACAGGCGCCGGTCGCTTTTGAGTTGTTTTATCCGCCTTTAGATACTTGGTCTGAGATCCGCGCGTACCCTTCTCCCAATGGTCTTTCGGTCTATTTTCAAGACGTTACCGAACGCAAGCGAGGGGAGAAAAGCCTCGCGGAGCGGACGCGCATCGCGATGCTGAGCGCGGACGTCGGGATTGCCCTGACGCAAGGCGTCACCCTCCAGGACATGCTTCGCCATTGCGCTGAGGCGATAGTCCAACATCTAGATGCAGCGTTCGCACGCATCTGGACGCTCCGCGCAGACGAGAACGTATTAGCGCTGCAAGCCAGCGTGGGTATGTACACACACCTTGACGGCCCACACGGCCGTGTGCCGGTGGGGAAGTATAAGATCGGCCTCATCGCCGAAGAGCGCCAACCGCACCTGACCAATTCTGTTGTCGGTGATCCGCTCGTCGGTGATCAGGAGTGGGCCAAGCGGGAGGGGATGGTAGCCTTCGCGGGCTACCCACTCATCGTTGAGGAGCGGCTGGTGGGTGTGATAGCGATGTTTGCCCGCAAGCCCCTCTCGGAAGCTGTCCTTCAAGCGATGAGCGCAATCGCGCACGGGATCGCTCTGGGCATCGAGCGCAAACAGACAGAGGAAGAGAGGTCGCGACTTCGCGAGGAAATCATCCAGATGCAAGCGGCCAGACTGGAAGAGCTATCCACGCCGCTGATTCCCCTCAGTGATCAAATCGTGGTGATGCCGCTGATCGGCTCGATAGACGCGCAGAGAGTCGATCGAGTGATTGATACGCTATCTGCTGGAATGGTTTCCAAGGGCGCGCGAATTGCGATTATTGATATAACGGGTGTGCCGATGGTCGACACCTACGTGGCGAACGCGATCATTAAAGCTGCACAGGTATTACGCCTGCTCGGCGCTGAGGCAGTGCTAACAGGCGTACGGCCTCCCGTGGCACAGACTCTCGCCGGACTCGATGTTGACCTGAGCAGCATTGTTACTCGCAGCACATTGCAAAGCGGCATTGATTATGCGCGGGAGCGTCTCCGTATCGGATCAATGACATCTTTGACGAAGAATCACAGTACTAGTCACCTATCACAGTCTTAAGATCAGCCACAAACCACGGGGACGGTGTGCTTCTTCATCCTTCGCTGAATCAATAAGCCCAAACCTCCGATTACTCGGCCGAGAGGTTGTAGCAGGCCATGTGCGTCGCGTTACGTACCAGCAGACGGCCGTCGGCGATCGATGGATAATTCCATGACCTTCCCTCGAGAGCGGAGAAGCGTGATAGTTCCTCGTGCTTGTCGGGAGTGGCCCGGACGAGCACGAGTTCTCCCGTCTCGGACTGCACGATCAGATGATCGCCGGCCAGCAGTACCTGGCCGTAGCCGTAACGGCCGCCTTTCCACTTGCGTGCGCCCGTCTCGACATCGACGCACGTTAAAATTCCTTCATCCAGGCCGTAGACATGACCGTTATGGAGCACCGAGCTGTTGAACTTGTTCTTCATCGCGGTGTTTTCCCAGATCTTCCGCGCCGTGAACGCCTTGCCGCTCCCCTCCACCCCGACCAGCGCTGATCCCTTGCCGTAACCGGCCGAGATGAAGAAGCGATTTTTATCGACGATGAGCGGCTGGGAAATATTGATGCCCATCTGCGTATCCCACGGATAGCTCCAGAGCAGGGAGCCGTCTTCGACCGCGAGCCCGACGACTCGAGAGGCGCTGACGACCATGATTTGCCGCCGACCCGCCAGGTTGACGAGCATCGGAGACGTATAAGCCTGCGTGTCGTTGAGCGATTTCCAGACGGGCGCGCCCGTCAGCTTGTTGTACGCGACGACGGACTTACCGGCCGTACCGCCCGGCAACACGATCACCTTATCGTCCACCACG
>JANOGZ010000506.1:0-2186 GCA_031406255.1 Pyrinomonadaceae bacterium
TATGAGCCATCGCCTCGATCAACTTCTTGATCAGAAGATCTAATCAAGTGATCGCTCGAAGAGCAGGAGAAGAGTTTTACCTGAGCTCGAGTAGCTGAGTTTTCGCACAGCCTGTCATTCAACCGGACGCGGAATTAGCGAGCCTTTTATCGAAAACTTGCGTGGTTGCGGCGTTGCTTCCCGCGCCGGTTAATTCGGGCGTTAGATGCCTTCGTGAGAGGTGACAGTATGAAAATTGTGACGTGGAACATGGATTGTTGGAAACGCGATGTGAGTCGCCATGATGAGGCATGGGCTTATTTGGTTGAAGAACTCAGACCTGATATTGCTCTGCTTCAGGAAGTTCGTCCGCCCGCCTCATTCGAGGGCAATAATCTTCTCTATACGGCTATCGGCGGCTCTCGACGTTGGGGTTCGGCGATTTTTACGAATGGCTTGCCTATCCATGGAATCCCTATCGAGAATCATAAAGGTTGGGTTGTCGCGGGGGAAATCTTACTGCCCAACAATTCTAAGGCTGTTGCCGTCAGCATTCACGCTCGATTTATTGAACGCGAGGTATTCCCTCACCTCAATTACCTTTTCGATGATCTCTCACCTGTTTTGGAGGAGCAGACCTTTATCGTTGGCGGCGACTTGAATGCGGCTCGCTTGATAGATGAGGTTTATGGCACAAGATGCGATAGTGAGTTCTTCGACAGAATCGAATCTAGCGGATTCTTTAATTGCCATCGAAAGTTTCACGCTAAAGAGCAACAGACATTTTGGGGCAAGACAAAATATCCTTATCAAGACGATCATCTCTTTGTGAGTGAACATTTGAAAGAACAGGTGCTTTCATGTGACACGCTTGATTATGAACGCATCAGAAAATTAAGCGATCATAGTCCGGTTTTAGCGGAGATCGGCACCTGATATCAACTTTGAACCGCAACACTGTCTAAGTTTCATTGTAGCACTCCAGAGGCGTCTTGAAGCCCAGTCGCTTACGTGGCCGGGTGTTGAGCTTGCGAGCGATGGCATGGCATTGCTGCTGACTCAGTCCAGCCATGCCGCTCCCCTTCGGCAGGTACTGCCGGATCAGCCCGTTGGCGTTCTCGTTGCTGCCCCGCTCCCATGAATGATACGGCGTGGCAAAATAGAACGTCGCCTTGGTGCGCTCTTCGATGCGTTGGTAGTCATGGAACTCCGTGCCGTTGTCTGAAGTGATGGTCTCGAACGCTCCGTTGTGTCGCTTGATGAGGTGGATAACTCTCCGGTTGAGCGACGCCGTCGTCCGATCTTTTAACTTGCCGATTAAGAGCACGCCGGTCTTGCGCTCGACCAGAGTGACAATGCAATCCTTGCTGCCTGAGCCCATCACGGTGTCGATCTCGAGAGTGCCCCGTCTGACGGCGCGTCTCGACCAATGGGGGGCGCTGCGAGATCGGGCGTTTTCCGGCCAGTCTTCCGCGACTGTCGTAGCTTCGGTAGCGCTTGCGGCGCCGCTTGCGTGCTCCTCGCAGATGAGTGTAGAGCAGCCCACCGGCAGCCTTGTCTCTCCAGATGTGGCGATAGATAGTCTCGTAACTGATGGCGAGCTGCCCCAGACGGCTGAGATGACCGGCGACCTGCTCTGGACTCCACTGCCGGCAGATCAATTCGTCGACTTGGGCAAAATCCTGGATGGTGAATCGCTGATTGCGGCGGGAACGCGATCTCCTACCATTGGTGCGTTCCTGGGCTTTGCTCGCCCGGTAGCGACCATCTATCTGGCAGCTATTGCGACGGATCTCGCGTGAGATGGAACAGCGATGGCGACCGAGGGCGCGGGCGATCTGAGATTGGTTGAGCCCTTGCTTTCGCAGTGCGGCAAGCATATATCTCTCACCGGAGGTGAGCTGGTAATAAGTCATGACGAGAGTCCTCTTCCTGGTAGTTGAGAATCATCGTCAGTATTGCGGCTCACCTCCTTATAAGGGAAGCGTGTTGCACTTAGTTTGTGAATCCAGGCAGCCTAACAACAGCTTCAACCGGACGCGCAATAAGCTTGCATTTTATCCTTCCAGTTGGCGGCGCGCCGGTTAAGCTGGGCGTTAGATTTGCGGGTGTGGTGTTACCTCAAAATCAAATCCTAGCCTTTGACATAAACGTGATGCAAAACGCAATCGGATGTCTGTTACGGTGTTAAAGTCGGGAGGCAGTCG
>JANOGZ010000625.1:0-1295 GCA_031406255.1 Pyrinomonadaceae bacterium
CGCATCGAGCTGGGCGAGATCGAAGCGGCGCTCGCGGAGCACCGCGGCGTGAGAGAAAGCGTCATTACTCGCCGCGGCCCTGGAATTCCCGGCTCTGGTCTGGGTCGGTCGCATCTCCTACGGACTCTACCTCTGGCATTATCCCGTCTTCGGAGCCCTCACCAGCGAGAAGCTGGCGCAGCTTCACATTCCCCTCCCGTTGATTGAGCCGCTGCGCTTCGGCGTGACCCTGGCCGTCGCCGTCGCTTCTTTCTATCTTGTCGAACAGCCCTTCCTGCGTCTGAAAAAACGGTTCGAAGTTGAAAGGCCCGACCAGGCCGCGCCCCCAGCCCGACGGGTTCACACGCTGCCGGTCACGACAGTCAACACGGCGACGCAGGTATAAGCCGCTTTATCGCTCACTCCTCGACCTTCACATATTCGGCGTGAATATCCTGAAGCACCGGGAATTCCCGACGGTAGCGGAGCAACGCTTGCAGGTCCAGGTCAGCGCTGATCGTCCCCTCCCCGTTCCCCGCTTCGGCGATGACCACTCCCCACGGGTCGATGACCGTACTGTTCCCCGAATACGCGAGCTTCGGATCGCTCCCGCACCGATTAACGCCGACCACGTATGCCTGATTCTCGATGGCGCGGGCCTTCAGGAGAGACGTCCAGTGCTCGGCACGAGGCGCCGGCCAGTTGGCGATCATGACAAACAATGTCGCTCCGCGTCGCAGGGCGCTGCGGAACACCTCGGGGAAACGGAGGTCATAACAGATGAACGGAGCGACGGTGAATTCGTGACAGGTGAAAATCTCGGTGCCGGTGCCGGAAGCATAATGCTCCGCTTCGCCGCCGAAGGTAAACGGGTGCATCTTGCGGTATCGCGCGATTTCAAAGCCACCGGGCGAAAAGACGACGCACTCGTTGAAGCCCCGCCCGTCGGGAGCCGCGCTCACCACCCCGCCGAGGATGTAGAGGCGGTAGTCGGCGGCCGTTCTCGCCAGGAAGTCCTGAGTCTCCCGCGAGGCGCTGTCAGACACAGCCGCGACGTTCATGCTGAAACCGGTCGCGAACATCTCCGGCAGGATGACGAGAGAGCCCTCGCGCGGGGCAGCCATCTCAATCAGTGCCCGAACCTTTTCGTGATTGGCAGGCTTGTTTTCCCAGACGATATCGAATTGGCAACAGACGACGTTCATGGGGCAGTCGGCAACACGAATAATGAGAGCCGCGCGGCGCTAGCGCGGCAGCAATGAACTGCTCGATCACTTTTCCCGCGGAGAGTGGGGGCTTGAAAAGCCTCCACGCCG
>JANOGZ010000626.1:0-1694 GCA_031406255.1 Pyrinomonadaceae bacterium
ATTTTGAGTCGCCGCGGTTTCATCGCTCCGGCGGAGCCGCGCGAGTTCGGCTTGTAAGACTACTGCGGCCGTGGCGGCCTGCTTTTGTAACGAATCATTCGTTTGGTGAAGCTGGTTCACTTGAGCTCGTAATTCGGTGACCTCCCGGCGCAGCCCGAGCGTCGCCAGCCAGACACACAATACCGCCACCGCCGCCATCGCGCCGGCCGTCAGCGCCAGGCTCCGGTAAGCGGGCCGACGCCGGAAGGCCAGCATCTCCTCCCGCCACCCCGGCGCTGTCAGGCTTTCGTCTTTGGCGACGCCGCGCGGATCCATCGCCGCCCTGAACGCTTGAAGATCGCGCACTTCCTCCGCACATTGGAGACAGATTTCCAGATGACTTTCCGTGATCTCACGATCCACCTCGTCCAAAGCGTTGTCTACATAAGGAACCACCTGTTCATCGTAGAGAAGATGGCCGGGTTCTTCACTCGCGAGCGTTTGCAAATCCATGCGCAGCGAAGCGAAGACCGGTGATAGTTGTTCCGCTTCGCGGAGGCGGTCGCGGCATGCTTCGCAGACGGCGATGTGATCATCGGCGTCGAGCAGTTCCGCCGCCATCATCTGTCGTCCGCGGTAACGTTCGATTTGTTGTATTGAGAGGTGCGCTGACATTGATGGCCTTTCTTCTCCACATCACTATGGAATTGAATGTGCTCCTCTGTTAGTTAAAACCGGGATCGACACGTCAGGTTACGACGCGCGGATTTACCTTTCGCTCATCGAATGATCGCATTCGCCGTGCCAGGCGCTGACGGGCCGACTTGCGCAGATTGATGACCTGCTGCCGCGTGACCCCGAGATGCGTGGCGATGGTCGCGTCATCCAGTGGAAGTTCATTCCAGAGCGCGGCGAATTGCTCGGCAGGCAGCGCGACCGCTTCGGCGATCTGGCGCATCGTGGCGATGCCGGTCAGGGGGAACAGAGCGATGCAGCCGCCTCCCCGCGCCTCTCGCAGGTTCAGCAGAAGCTAGGGCGCGTCGTAGGGCTCGAAACGCGAGCGCGGCAGGCGCAGCACGCCGCCGACCACGCACAGGATGCCCGAGGCCGCCAGCCGGTCGGCGACCATCCAGCCCTCGTCGAGCCCGTAGAGCACGACGTCGAGCCGCTCCTGTTCTTCGACGAAGCGCAGCGCGTCGAGGATCGTCTGCGCGTTGGCTGCGTGCAGCCCCACGCGCCCCTCGCCCAGGGCGAAAGGCGCGAGCGCGTCCAGGCGCGGGTCGAAGTCGGGGCCGGGCACGCCGCGCGCCGCGGCCTCGTCGACCAGGCTGCGGTATTGGCGCGCCTCCTCGAACAGCTCGGCTAGGTCCTGCACCTCCTGCGCAGGTTTCTTGCGCTCCTCCGCCTTGGCGTCGTTGTCGCGCCGCGGGAAGGTCACGTGCAGCATGTCGCGGTCGCGCGTGAGCAGCTCTTCCCACGTCTCGCCGGTCAGGCGCAGCACGCACGATTGCCCGCGCAAGGGCCCGCCGCCCGAGGGCACGGCCTGGGCGCGCGTGACGCCGTTGGCGCGCGTGACCGCGATGTGCGCCGAGTCGGCGTTGAGCGAGGCCGCGGCGCGGACGTCGGGCTGGTTGCCGCCGATCTCCTCGGTGTCGACCGTCGAGCGCACGGCGCCGATCTCGGCCAGCCCTATGTTCGTGCCCAGCGCGAGCATG
>JANOGZ010000628.1:0-9178 GCA_031406255.1 Pyrinomonadaceae bacterium
GTGGCATCAGCAGCGGCGAGCGGCTGCAATTGATAGCTCTGCTCAAAGACGGGGCGGCGCGCGCCGCTCATCAGAAAGAACATGCCGCCGATAAAGGCCAGCGCGGCGAGCGCCGCCCAGTACTTATATATTCCGGAGTGACGAAACGGTTGATTCGGCGCGACCGGCGTGCTCGGCGGAGGCAGGGGACCGCCCAACCCGAAAGCCTTCTCGACATCTTTCGTCGGCAGATATGTGCCGAGCGACCAGTTGATCTCGCCCCCGACCACCTTTCTCTTCTTTCCCCCTTCTGCTCCTTCCAGTATCGAGATTTCCTTCGATAGCATCTGTGGCGGACTAATGAAATCGACGGCGCGCGCCTGCTCGCCGACCGCGACCTTCCAGTAGAATTCACCCTCGACCTGCTCGACACGCGCGACCGCATCCTGAAAGACTTTGAAAGTCTGGCCGCGAAACTTTATTTTCTTCTCGCCGTCGGCCACTTCGCCGGGCGGGACAGCCTCCGTATAGCTCCAGTGATTGTCGCTCTGCACGAGCCAGCGAAAACCCACCTGTGGCTGATAGAGCAGATATTCTTCCCAGTAGTAGCGCGTGCCCTCAAATTCGACGCTGCGCACAAGGTACCCGATCAGGGTCAGCTTCCGCCCCGCGAATTCGCCGACTGTGCCGAGCGGAATCTTCGGCTCGTATTTTTTGGGCCCGAGCGTTTTGAGAAACTGCAGCTTTCCCTGATTGACATCGAGCAGCGAGCCGCAGTTCGGACACGTCACGCGCTCCGCCCGATCGGGAGCCCGTAATTCGAGCGGGCCGCCACACTGCGGGCACTGCAGCTGCGCGACACCCGCCGTGCGCCGCATCTCTCGCTGCGGTGCGGCGACAACCGCGGCGTCGATGCCTAATTCGTCGAGCGTCACGGCGCGGCCGAGATAGACGAGCGGCGGGCTCTCGCCATAATCAATCGTCGCGAACGCGCCGTTTTGTCCGGAGAGGTCGGCGTAAAGGTATGTCTCGCCGGGCACGAGCCGGTACGGAATCTCGCCTTTCGCGCCGCGCGCCTGCGCCTCGCCTTTCTCCGCGACCATCAACTGCGCCGCCGCCCCGGGCAGTACGGTGACGGCCTCCCCGAGCTCGAGCGCGTCGAATGGCGGGATCGGGTTGTGCCCGGCGGGTAGCTCCTGTTTGAAAGTGAGATAGAAACGGCCCTGCGCTTCCGCCAGCCAGCCCCAGCCGCCGTTGGCAAACGCGGCGTACCACTCATCCCAGATTCCACCCGCCGCGTGGCCGAGCTGCGCGCGGCCCGTCAATTCGAAGGCGACGCCGCGATAGGTGCCCGTCAGGCCGACATCGAGCGGCGAGCCGGATTCGACGATCTCGGCAACTTTGCCGAGGTCTTCGAGCGCGCGATCGGTGCGCGCCACAGCCGAGTTGCAGTATTCGCATACCACAACGATCGATGAACCATTCTTAAAGATGAGTTCTGCGCCGCAGGCGGGACAGTTGGCTTGAAGCGCCGTCATGGCTCACTCTGGTAGCTCCCGGAAAGAGCCATCGCCGGAGGATGTTCGAGCATGCTTTGAGGTGGTCTCGCCGAGGGCCGTTCGACGACGCGCACATGGACGCTCGTCGCGCCGAGCATCTCACCGAGTCGCTCCGCCCACGGCCATGCGGGCCGCGCGCGGCAACAGTAGAGATTAAGCGTGGCGATGCCGAACTCGGGATAGGTGTGGCAGGCGAGGTGCGACTCGGTGAGCAGCACGAGCCCGGTCGCGCCGCCCGGCGCGGGGAATTGTCGCCACAGCGCTTCGCCGCTGACGTGCAGGTTTAATTCGGCGATGATGCGATTGAACACGGCGCGCAGCAGGCCGAGATCGCGCAGCGTGTCGGCCCGGCAACCCGACGCATCCACTATCCATTCTGTTCCGACGGTCATCATCTAATGGAATTCGATCTAATGATTCGGCAGACTTTATCCCGGTCAGACGCGCCCGGAAGGATCACCATCACTTCCCCCGGGTCGAAGCGCTCCGGCCGTTCCGGTTTGTTTTGTTAATGCGCCTTCATGCGTCGGAATGCTACTTCCGCCCGCGCATGTTATTGAGATCGAAAAGTCCCCTGAGCGCGCGCTTTAAAACTTCGTCGCTTTCTTTGGTCAGTTCTTCGAGGTCACCCACCTCTTCATGTCCCGCGGCATCGCTGATGCGGCGCAGGGCCGCCTCGCGGGCTTTAATATAGCTGTCAGGCAGATTGTGTCCACAGTAATTACAGCTCGGGCTGCCGAGGGCCAGCAGCCGGCGCGTGCAGTGCGGGCAGAAGCGAAAATCGGGCGCCACGGCGGCGCTCATCGGCGCACCGCAACTGCTGCACTTAACGGCTCCCTCGACGCATGCGCTGTGGCAGTAATCACATTTCAAAGTCATCTTCTTCGACGCTCGCTTATCAGAAGCCCGGTGGCTCGCGGCCGCTGATCTCCTCTCGCCGCGCGGGACAATTGCTTTTAAACGGCCGTCCCGCAGTTGGCGCAGAACTTTGCGCCGGGAGCGAGCGGCGTCTGGCAGCTCTTGCATTGTCCGAGCGCGACCGAGTGGCCGCAGTTGGCGCAGAATTTTGCGTTTTCCTCGACCTGTTCCTGGCAATTCGGGCAGGCTCTCGTGGCCGCCGCCTGTGATTGCGGCGCGCCGCAATCCGCGCAGAACTTGGTGCCGGCCGCGTTCGGCGTCCCGCATTTCGGGCACGGGACCATCGGCGGCGCACCGCCCTGTTTCTGCTGCTGCTGTCCCTGCCCGCTGATCGCGCCGGCCATCATCTGGCCGTAACCGAACCCGAGACCGAGGCCCATCCCCTGGCCGGCCGCCCCGCCCGGCTGCTTGGCCGCATCGGGGAGCGCCTCAGCCGCTTTGTAGCGCATGTAGGCGTCCATGTCGCCGATCGCGCCCATGCTCGCCCGCTCATCGATCTTCTTCTGCACTTCCTCGGGCGGAGTGATCGCCGAGATGAGCATATCGACGAGCTCGAGCCCCTGCTTGGAGAAGTCTTCGGCGACGCGCGCTTTGACGCCCGCCGCGAGCTCGTCATAGTAGGCCGGCAGATCGAAGATCGTTTTGAGGTTTTCCCCCAGTAAATCGTTGAGACGGGCGACGATGATGTCGCGCAGGAATTCGCCGATGCCCTGCGTCGAGACGATGCCGCGCGTGCCGACGATCGATCCGACGAAGAGCTGCGGGTCGGCCACGCGTATCGAATACTTGCCGAAGGCGCGCAGCCGCACCATGCGCAGTTCCGTATCGCGGAAGGCGATGGCCTCCTTCGTGCCCCACTTCAAATCCTGAAAGGTATGGCGCGCGACGAAGACCACGCTCGCCTGAAACGGCGATGTGCCGCCGAAGGGAATCGAGAGCAGGCGCGTCAGCAGCGGCACGTTCATCGTCGTCAGCGTGTGCCGGCCGGGGCCGAAGGTGTCGAGCGCTTTGCCATCGCGGAAAAAGACCGCCGATTGGTTTTCCTGCACGATCAATTGCGCGCCCATCTTGATATCGGTCGAGCCGCCCTCGGGTATGCGATAGACGATCTGCGCGCCAGAGGGATCGTGATACTTGATGATTTCGAGTGCCATTTCCGCCTGCTTCCTCCTCACCACGGCGCGACAGTCGTTACGGCCGACGGGCGCGCGCGTGATGCGTTACGAGAGTAGAATTGAGTTGATGGTTTTCAGGAGTTGAATAAAGAGGACGGTTGTGCCTGACCAAAATTATTGATCGCGCGATACCGCTCGTCCAACTTCTGATTGAATTCATCAACGGCCGCTTCGACTTCGGCCGCCGCAGTTATGAGTTCTCCGGCGTTCATCGTGCCGGCGTTCGCCTTCAGCTCGCGCACTTTGGCGTCAAGGTCATCCGTTCTCTCAACCAGCGAGAGATCGAACTGATGGATCGAATCGAGCTGTTGCTCGGTGATCTTCACCACATCGAAGAATCCGGTGTAACCGTAGCTGGCGAACCGCAGGCGGTTCTCAATCTGATCCATCTTCTTCAGCAGGTGATCGAGAGGGCCAACCTCCAGCAGCCGCGCCGACGAGCTCAACGCGCGGATCGCATCTGAGATCGGAGATTTCATCAATCGCAAACGATCAGCCAGATGCTCGCGGTGCAGTTTATCTATATCGCGCCGGCGCTCGCGCTGCGCGTAGCCCCCGTAACCGGGTATTTTGTCGCCGAGGCGTTCGAGCCAGTTGCGTTGATCGCTAGTCATAAACTCAGAGCGCTAAAAGAGCGGCCCCGTTCGGCCGCGTGTTCGCGCCAGTGACCTCCTCTCGACAGAAACAATATCGGCCGAAACAGCCAAAGCAAGCCTGTCGCCGCGGTTGCCGCCTTGTTCAGGAGCTTCCGCGCTTCAACCGCGAGCCTGCAACTTCCGGGCGGCGCGCCGCCCGGAAGGGTCCGACCGGGTTTGATTTTACCACTCAAATGGTTTTCCCGCGTATAGTAGTTGCGCACAAAGCGCGCTCCACCTTATTATAGGGCTGGCCATGTGCCGCGACAGAGACGGAACCCCGACAGAGCGGGCGTCTCCTCTGGAGGCAACAGAGCCGCTCTCCTCTCAAGCTAAACTCATCCGGTTCGCTTAGGAAGATCGCCCCGGAGCGTTCTGTGGTGACTTATCAGATCATTCAACGCTTCGGAAGCGCCTCATTACAACCGTAGGGTGTCGAAAAACTCATGACCGCTGAAACAGAACAGTCCCCAGCCGCTTCAGCCGCCGAAGGTAAATACGTTTACTGCATCATCGAAACCAAAGACCTGCGCTCGTTCGGAACCGTCGGCATCGGCGGGCGCGGCGATGAGGTTTACACCGTTCACCACGACGGCCTCGCGGCCGTCGTTTCCAATACCCCGATCGTCGTCTATGATCCGACCCGCGAGAACGTTTTCGCCCACGAGCAGGTCAACGAAACCGTGATGCGCGAGTTCACTGTGTTGCCGATGGCCTTCGGCGTCCTGTTTCGGACGGAGGAAGACATCATCGAGCTGATGCGCGGGACGTACGACGCGCTCCGCGATGTGCTCAGCAAGATGGAAGGCAAGGTCGAGTTCGGGTTGAAGGTCAACTGGGACCGCGAGCGCGTCATCGCCGAGATCGAGCAGGGCAGCGAAGAGATTCGCAATCTCAAAGAGCAGATCACTTCGCGTTCGAGCGGCTCGACCTATTTCGCGCGCATGCAGCTCGGCCGCCTCATCGAGACGGCGCTGACCGATCAGGCCGACTCCTATGTGCGCGAAGTCTACGCGTCGCTGCGCGATACGTCCGTGGCATCGCGCGCCAACAAGCCGATCGGCGACAAAATGATCATGAACGCGGCGTTTCTCATCGAGCGTGACCGCGAGGCGGAATTCGACAGCAAAGTGAAAGACATCGCCGCCAAATACGAGGGCAAGCTCTCCTTCAAGTATACCGGCCCGTGGCCCCCTTATAATTTTGTGCACATCCGCCTGAAGCTCGAACGCGGCGAAGGCACATCTTGAAATAAACACTCACGGAAGGCGGCAGAAAGGGATGTTCTTCATTGACGATCTTCTCCACGCGCCGGTTACCGGTTTCAAGTTTATCCTCCGGCAAGTGCTGCAGATCGCTGACCGCGAGTTAAACGACGATACCGTTATCAAAGAGCAGCTGCTCGAGCTCCAGATGCGCCTCGAGCTGGAGGAGATTTCCGAAGAGGATTATGCGGCGCGCGAGGCCGAACTGTTTGCGCGGCTGCGCTTGATCAAGGGGCGTCAACTCGAAGCCCTGCAACAGGTGCACACGGCCGAATCTTCTTCGATCGAGATCGAAGCGGGCGGAGATGAGGGCGGCGCTTTCTGGGAGCCGGGAGGAGGGGAGGAAGAGAGGTGACGAAAAAGGGTGCGGGCGGACGCCGTCGCACGCGCAGCGAAGCTCGCCCCGCGCCGTCTGCTTCACCCCCTGCCCTTCCATCTGAGCGCTACCTTTTTTTCGGCGGCAAAGGCGGCGGCGGTAAAACCACTGCGGCTTCTGCCGCCGCGCTGCTTCTGCTTGAGCGCGCCGGCAAAGATGAGCAGATCCTTCTTTTCTCCACCGATCCGGCACACTCGCTCTCTGACAGCCTGGACGCACGGATCGGCGATCAACTGGTCGAGGTAGCACGAAACGACGCCAGCGGGGCGCGGCTGCTCGCGCGCGAGATGAACGCCGCTCGCGCGCTCGACGCCTTTAGGGCGCGACACCGCGCGACCCTCGGCGAGATCGCGGAGCGCGGCACGCTCCTGGATGAAACCGACATCAACGAACTGCTCGATCTCTCGCTGCCCGGTATGGACGAAGTGATGTCGCTCTTTGAGCTGAGCGAAATTGATCGCACGGCCTCTTACGCGCGCATCATCGTCGACACCGCGCCATCCGGCCATACCTCACGCCTGCTGCGCCTTCCGGAAGTTTTCGCGGGCTGGATCGATGCGCTCGACCGCATGGCCGATAAGCACCGCTATATGGTCGCGCAATTCGCGCGCGGCCGGCGCGCGCGTGAAGATGAGGTCGATCTTTTCCTGCGCGAACTCACCGAGCGGGTCGCGCGCGTGCGAGCGATGCTTTTCGATCGAGAACGCGCGGCCTTTACACTGGTGGCGATCCCGGAAGCGATGAGCGTCGAGGAGACCACGCGCTACTTCGCGCTGCTCGGCGAGGAGGGCGTGCCGGTTCGCAGCCTGATCGTTAATCGCATCGAGCGCGAGCACGACGAGTGCCCGTATTGCCGCGCGCGCGTCGCCAGCCAGGCGCGCTGGCTCACGCAGATCGCCCACGAGTTCGAGTCTTTGAACATTCGCTGGGTGCCGCTCCTTCCCGAAGAAGTGCGAGGGCCCGCAGCGCTGCGCCGCTTCGCCAGTCTCGCCTGGGAAATGGATGAAGGAGGAGCACTCGGCCCTGCTGCCGATCCTTCCGGGACGTTACGGCGGAAGGGTGCGCCGCGCCGCAGCGCGGCGGGCGACGGGGGTGAGCCCTCGGCCGCACTGGCGAGAGAAAAGGGCGCGCGATTTACGATTGAGCCGCGCCCCCTGCTCATCTTCGGCGGTAAAGGCGGCGTCGGTAAGACGAGCGCGGCGGCGGCAGCGGCGCTCGCGCTCGCCGAAGGCGACAAAGAGGCGCGCGTGCTCGTCTTCTCGACCGATCCGGCGCATTCTCTCTCCGATAGCTTCGACGAGCAGATCGGCGAGCTGAAGCGCCGCGTCGCCGGACTGAAGAACCTCGACGCGATGGAGATTGATCCGGCCGCGCGATTTGAAGAATTGAAGGAGCGCTATCGCACGTGGACGGATGAGTTGTTTGAATCCTTAACGAGCGGCTCACGCTGGGAAATCCAATTCGATCGCGAAGCGATGCGCGAGCTCGTCGCGCTGGCTCCGCCCGGCATCGACGAGCTCGCGGCCCTGAGCGCGATCAGCGATCTGCTGGAGGATGGGAGTTACACGACGATCGTTCTGGATACCGCGCCGACCGGACACCTCGTGCGCTTTCTGGAGTTGCCCGAGATCGCGCTCTCGTGGGTCCGCACTTTCATCAAATTGCTGCTGAAGTACAAGGATGTGGTGCGCTGGAGCGGAATCGCCGAAGAATTGATCGCGCTCTCGAAAAACATCAAACGGGTGGCGGCGTTGCTGACCGCGCCCGAGAGCTGCGAATTTGTCGGCGTCGCGATTCCCGAAAGGATGAGCATGGAAGAGACCCTGCGGTTGACCGATAGTCTCAAAGGGCTCAAGGTGCCGATGCGGCGCCTCCTGATCAATAACGTCGTGCCGGCGGAAGCGGCCGCCCGGTGTGATTTCTGCGCCGCGCGGCGCATCGGCCAGCAGGGCGTGATTAAAGCCTTCCGGCCAAAACTCGCGCGCGCCGCTGGATTGTTCGTCGCTCCACAGCAACCGCACGAAATATACGGCCCGGCACGGCTGCGTGAGCATTACGCGCACTGGCAGCCGTTACCTTCGCCGGCGACCGAAAAGGGACGTCCCCACGCCGGAGGCATTAGTAAGAAGGTGGACGGCGAACGCGGCGACGCGCGTCGCCGGCCGCCGGGCGGAAGCGGAATCGCCGAGTAAAAGCATGAGCGTAAACAAGTCCGTGACGAATAAACGCCGACCGCCCAAACGAAAAGGCGGCGCTGCTTTTTACGTCTACTGTGTGGGCGAACGCGACGCTCTCGCGCCGCTGCTGGCGGATCGTGCCCCGTCCGCTATTGAAGACGGCGCGCGCCTTGAGATGGTCGACAGGGACGGTCTGACGGCCGTCGCGAGCACAGTATCGCTCTCGGATTACGGTGAGGAAGCGCTTCAGGCGCGGCTCACGGACCCGGCCTGGACGGCACTCAGGGTCATGCGTCACGAAAAAGTTGTGGAGTACTTGGCCGCGCGCGCGAGCATCGTCCCGGTGCGTTTCGGCGCGATCTATCTGGAACGAGCGCGCATCGAGGAGATGATCTCAGCGAGGCGCGCCGAGCTTTCGGTCATCATCGAACGATTGCGCGGATGTGAAGAGTGGGGCATTAACATCTACTGTGATCGCGCACAGTTAAATAAAACTATTCCCGATCTGAGCCCGCGCCTGCGCGAATTAACGGAGCGCGCCGCCGCGGCCCCGCCCGGCCAGTCGTATCTGATGCGAAAAAAGATTGAGGCCCTCCGTGCCGATGAGGCGCGGGGCGAGGTCAAGCGTGCGGCGGCGAACATCGAAAGCGAGCTCGCCAGCACAAGCGAGGGAGCGACGCGCCTCCAGCGCATCGTGAAGATGGATACGGCAGCAGCAGGGGTAGAGGGAGAAGTGACGCGCGGCGAACTGATAGCGAAACTCGCTTTCCTCGTGGCGCGCACACGCTTCGGTGAATTTCACGCGGCGGCCGAGAGGCTCGCCGCGCGGTACGCGGCGCCCGGATTTCGGCTCGAGTTGACCGGCCCCTGGCCGGCCTATAATTTTGCGGCGCCCCCGGCCGCCGCAACGTGAGGGGTTGGGCGCCATCCGGCGAGAGTCGGCTTGCTATTCGATCGGGTTCCGTATACACATTTTAGAATCTTATGACGGACGAAATTTTCGGGCTTGACGAAGAGGAAGAACTATCGCTTTTAGAGACGCTCGATCACGTGCTTGATCGAGGCGTGGTGATCGCGGGCGAGGTCACCATTGC
>JANOGZ010000636.1:0-3370 GCA_031406255.1 Pyrinomonadaceae bacterium
GCCTTCCGTGCGCAGCGCGCGCGTTTCGATAAATCTGAGTAGCCCCTGCGTCTTTTCCTGGACGAGCGCAAAGATCGGAACCGTTTGCTCCTTTAACATGTAATTCTGGCGCAGGTCTGTTTCGATCTTTGCGCTCGTCCAGGAAAAGACGAAGGGGCTACTCAAATTTATCGAAACGCGGGCGCTGCGCACGGAAGGCATCAGCGAGCCGGCGGCCGATGCGCTCGATAGCGTCGCCTATGCCATCAGCCACGAGCTGCGCCGGGTTTTTCAGACCGAGCTGGTCGAGCTGGCAGCGATCGAGCAGCCGCCGCTGATCTGGGCCAGGATTGACCGCGCGCACGGGCTGCTTTGCAATTGTTTTCAACAGTCGACGATCGTGCTCGCCCAGGTCTTCGCTCCGTCGCTTGACGGGGCGCGTCTGTTTAATGACTGTCAGGTCAGATTTGAGCAATCGCTCGCGCTGCGCAGAGACCTGTGGACGCTCATCCAGTTTGTGCAGCGTGCGGAGAAGGAGAGCGCGTCGCAGCCGCCTGCCACCGACCGCCTCATCCATCACCTCCAGGGCTTTCATGACGGAAGCATGCGCTATTTGATGTACAAAGACTGGGAAACCTTCGAGCACTTTATGGAGGAGGTGATTGCGGCGCGGGGCGCGGCGCAGATCAAGGCGGTGCTTCATAGCCTCGCCTGCTACCTGCAAACGCTCTTCTATCATGTCGGAATGCGGGCCGTGCTGGCCAATCATCCGTTTGATTTCTCCAGCGTCGAGCTTTGAAACATCCACACCAGGATAAGACCCACCGCCCTTTACCTGTCACCGGATTGCAGTAAACACGGGACGGCTCGCGTCCGCGGGCGCTCTGCCACGAATGCGTTAGTCTGCTGTCCGGCGGCTTTCCCCCTGGTGTCGCCACCGGGCACCGCGCCATCAACTGCTAAAGATCGGCAGTGAGCCTTGCCTTGCTAAGGCGGCGGGTTTGTCTATAAAATCGCAGGCCTTGAAGTAATCCCGGACAGGCGCTCTTTATGACCACCCCAGTTAAGCAAGCCACACCACATGAGCCGGACCATGGCATAACGAAGATCGAGCTTCCGCCCACGATCTTACATCATAAGCATCTTCTGATTAATCGGGAACTGAGCTGGCTTGAATTCAATGCCCGCGTGCTCGAAGAGGCGCTCGACCCGGAGCAGCCGCTGCTCGAACGACTCAAGTTCCTCTCGATCTTCTCGACGAATCTCGACGAATTCTTCATGATCCGCGTCTCGGGGCTCAAGGAAGAAATGGAGGAGCAGGTGGTCGAGCCCTCAGCCGACGGGATGTCCCAGGCCGAGCAGTTAAAAGAGATCAGCGAACGTTTGCGCCCCGTCGTCGCCAAGCAGACGCACTGCCTCCGCGAAGCTATCGTGCCCGAGCTTAATGCGCAGGGCATCATCATTACCTCATACAACACGCTGACCGAACGCGAGCGGCAAGCGCTCGACACATACTTTATCGAGAACATCTTCCCGGTGCTCACGCCGCAGGCGGTTGATCCCAGCCATCCGTTTCCGTATATCTCGAACCTCAGCCTCAATCTCGGCCTGACGATCGAGCCGGGAGACGACGCGAAAGGCGCGCCAACCCTCCCGGCCGTTAAAGGCGAGCCGCGTTTCGCGCGGGTGAAGGTTCCGCGCAATATGCCCCGCCTCGTGCCGGTTGATGGTTCAGGACTGAAGTTTACTTTTATCGAAGAGTTGATCGCGGCCAACGCCGCCTCGCTTTTTCCCGGCATGCGTACGGGCGCGAGCCATCTATTCAGGGTCACACGCGATGCTGATATCGAGATCAGAGAAGACGAGGCGAGCGACCTCCTGCGCATGATGAAGCAGGGCCTGCGCCAGCGTCGCTTCGGAACGGCCGTCCGTCTCGAAGTTGCCGCGACGATGCCGGCTGAGATGGTTACTTATCTGACGAGCTCGCTCAAATTAACGCCCGATGATGTGTTCGTCATCAATGGCCCGCTGGATGTGCCCGGCCTGATGTCGCTTTATCAGCTCGATCGCCCGGACCTCAAGGATAAGCCTTTTCAGGCGACGATACCGCCGCCGCTGAAACAGAAGAAATCCATCTTCGACATCATCAAAGGGCAGGACGTCCTGTTGCATCATCCTTACACGGCGTACACGACCGTAACCGATTTTATCAGCACGGCGGCGAAAGACCCGGAAGTGCTGGCCATCAAGATGTGTCTCTACCGCACGGGCCAGCACTCGCCCGTCGTGCAGTCGCTGATGGAAGCGAGCGAGGCGGGCAAGCAGGTCGCGGTGCTGGTCGAGCTCAAAGCGCGCTTTGATGAAGAGAATAATATCGAATGGGCGCGGCGCCTGGAGCAAGCGGGAGTACATGTCGTCTATGGCCTGCTCGGGCTCAAAACCCACTGTAAGATCGCGCTCGTCGTGCGCCGCGAGGGAAACTCGCTCGGGCGCTACGTCCACATCGCGACCGGCAACTACAACCCGACCACCTCGCGCATTTACACAGACTTCGGACTGTTTACCGCCAATGCCGAGATCGGCGCGGATGCCACGGAGTTATTCAATTATCTGACGGGCTACTCACGCCAGTCGCAATATCGCCGGCTGCTGGTCGCGCCGATCAACTTGCGTGCCCGGATGACCGCGCTGATCGAGCGTGAAACCCACAACTGTCAGGCCGGACGCCCGGCGCGCATTATCGCCAAGATCAATAGCCTGACGGATACCAAGATCATTCGCGCGCTGTATGAAGCTTCACAGACGGGTGTTTCCATCGACCTGATCGTCCGCGGCATCTGCGCGCTCCGCCCCGGCGTGCCCGGCCTCTCCGATAATATCCGCGTGACGAGCATCGTCGGCCGCTTCCTCGAACACAGCCGCCTCCTTTACTTCGCCAACGGTGGCGATGAGGATATTTACATCGGGAGCGCCGACTGGATGCGGCGCAATCTCGATCGGCGCGTCGAGATCATCGTCCCGATCGGCGACCCGCGACTCAAAAAATATTTGAAAGATGAGGTACTCGACGTCTACCTGCGCGATAACGTAAAGGCGCGCCGCCTCCAATCAGACGGCACTTACACACACCTTGAGCCCGCCGCAGCTGAGACGAGCTTTGATAGCCAGGCCCACTTCGCCGGTTTAAGCTCGACGGCCACACTTCTCCGTTAATTTCTTACGTTGGGGTTTTATCAGGCGTCCGGACAGTCAAGGCGATGAGGTGACTGTTCAGGTGGCAGCCCTGCAGATTAGCCTTCCTACTTCTTTTCTTCGGTTTTTTCTGCGCTATAACTGGCCGAGCCGTGACGGGTTCTGATGGATGGGTGTGGGTCGAGCAAGTCAGATTACG
>JANOGZ010000656.1:0-4213 GCA_031406255.1 Pyrinomonadaceae bacterium
CCAGGCGATGTCGCGACCCATGCCGCGGGCGAAGATGCTTTCCGTAGGCGCATGCGGCGGGCGACGCATCACGTTGCGCTCGCTCTTTTCGACGCCGAGACCCAAGCCGAGCAAACCGTCCGTCAAAAGGTTCAACCAGAGCAATTGCAGCGGCAGCAAGGTCAGAGGCATTCCGACGAGCGGACCGACCACCACCGTCAAAATCTTGCCGATGTTTCCGGCGACCGAGAACTTGATGAACTTGCGGATGTTGTCGTAAATCGTCCTGCCTTCTTCGACCGCCGCGACGATGGTCGCAAAGTTGTCGTCGCGCAAGACCATCTCGGCGGCTTCTTTGGAAACGTCCGTGCTGGTGATGCCCATCGCCACGCCGATGTTCGCCTTCTTCAACGCGGGCGCGTCGTTCACCCCGTCGCCGGTCATCGCCACGATGTGCCCTAGATCCTGCAGCGCCTCGACGATGCGGAACTTGTGTTCGGGTGAGACGCGCGCGAAGACCGCGGTTGACTCGACGATGGAGCGCAATTCTTCGCCAGACATGCGTTCGAGTTCCTGTCCGGTCACGACGCGCCCGCCGTCGCCGATGCCTAAATCCTGGGCGATGTACGCGGCGGTCAGCGGGTGGTCGCCTGTTATCATCACCGCGCGAATCCCGGCGGTCTTACACGTTCGCACCGCGTCGCGCACTTCGGGATGCGGCGGGTCAATCATCCCGACGAGTCCGACGAATGTCAGGTCTCGCTCCAAAGATTCGGTGCGCCCGCCCTCGGTGGATTGCTCAAGCAATCGGAACGCGAGACCGAGCACGCGCATTCCGTTCTGCGCGAGTTCGTTGTTCGACGACTCAATGCGCCGGCGCGTCTCATCATTCATCGGAGCGCGCCTGCCGTCCATCCACGCATGTGTGGAGATACCTAAGAGTCCGTCAACCGAGCCTTTGACGAACGAGATGTAAGGCGTGCGCCCCGCGCCGTTCGCTAAATGTCCGTTCAGCGCCGGGCGCAGCGCGTGCGGCACACCCGCGAGCGTCGGCGGGAATTCGTGAATCGTCATCATGCGCTTGCGTTCGGAGTCGAACGGCAACTCCGCGACGCGGGGCAAGGCGCGGTCGAGTTCCGCTTTGAACATCCCGAACCGCGCCGCCGCCGCGACGAGCGCGCCCTCGGTCGGGTCGCCGATGGTCTCAAACTTCTCGCCGCCCGCTTCGTGTGCATCCTTCGCCTCGCCCGTTTCATTCACCGCAACGGCTCCGCGCGTCTTCAACATCGCGTCGTTGCAGAGCGCCCCCCCCGCGACCAGGAGCGCGAATACCGGGTCGAGCGTCAGGTCGGGCGACGCGAGAGCCGTAATCTTTTCGTCGCCGGCGTGTGGGTCCGCCGCCGCGAGTTGGTGCGTGAAGTCGCCGCTCAAGTTCATGCGTTTGCCTGCGGCGTCGAGCACGGTGACGGTTATGCGGTTCTGCGTCAGCGTGCCGGTTTTGTCTGAGCAGATGACGGTGACGCTCCCTAAAGTTTCGACCGCCGGAAGTTTTCTGATTAACGCCTGACGTTTCAACATGCGTTGCGCGCCGAGCGCGAGGGTGATGGTAACGACCGCCGGTAAGCCTTCGGGCACGGCGGCGACGGCGACGCTGACCGCCATCATCAACATCAGATAAAGCGATTCGCCCCTGAGCACACCCAAACCGAAGATCAGCGCGGCGATGATGAGCGCGACGACGCCGAGCATCTGGCCCAGTTTGTCGAGCCGCTTCTGGAGCGGCGTGTACTCACGTTCGACACTCCCGATCATCCCGGCGATCTTGCCGAGTTCAGTTCGCATCCCGGTCTCCGCGACGACGCCCGCGCCACGCCCGTAGGTCACAACCGTGCCCATGTAGAGCATGTTCGTGCGGTCGCCGAGCGGCGGGTTCTCCGCGTCGAGCGCATCTGTTTGTTTCTCGACCGCTTCCGATTCGCCAGTCAACGAGGCTTCCAGCGCGCACAGGTTGACGCTCTCGATCACGCGCAGGTCCGCCGGTATCATGTTCCCGGCTTCCAACAACACGACATCGCCGGGGACGAGTTCGCGCGCCGACACCTCTTCTTGCACCCGCCCGCCGCGCCGCACGCGCACGAGCGGCACGGCGAGTTTCTTAAGCGCCGCCATTGCCTTTTCAGCCCGATACTCCTGCACGAAGCCCAAAAGCGCGAACAGCACCACGATTGCCATAATCACAATCGCGTTCTTAAAGTCCTGGAAGCCGCTGGCGACGAGCGAGACGACGGCGGCGGCGATGAGGATCAAGACCATCACGCTTGTGAACTGTTCCCACAGAATGCTCAACGGAGACTTGGAGTTGCTCTCGGTCAACTCATTCGCGCCGTGCTCCGCGAGTCGCCGCGTCGTTTCGCCCGCGTCGAGTCCGCGCGCGGCGTCCGTGTGCAGGTCTGCGAGCAACTCCGTGATTGTCGCTTTGTATGCTTCCTTGTGTGCTTCCTTCACCGTTCGTAGCCCCGTGTTCAAGCGCTTGACTCCTCCAAACAGGTGTGTGGAGTCTCATGATTTTTAACGGACCTGGTTTTCGCGGTGTGCGTCTGCTCGCGGGCGCACAACCTCGACCGAGCAGTGCGCGCGCGTCGCTACTGCGGCTGACACGCTGCCGAGCAGGAAGCGTTCAAGAAATCTGTGCCCTTTCGCACCAACGAAGATGCAATCCGCGCCCCACGCTTCAGCTTCACCGGTGAGAACAGACTTCGGATCGCCCTCCTTGATGACGGACGAGAATTGAATCCCGGCCGTACGCAACTCGGTCTCGGCAGCCTGTTGTATTTCATGCGCGTGGGCCATTTGCACATCAGGCTCTAGACCATACATGTGGAAGCCTCCGATTGCGGTCACGAGCCGCACCTCGCTGTGCTCCGGCCACACACGCTCTGCCACCGCACGCACGGCCCGCCCAGAGTCCGGTGTGCCGTCGATGCCGATGATGTTGCGGACGGGAGTATCAGGCTCATCGACTTGACCCCGCGCGACGCGCACGCTGCACCTCGCTTCGGTCAGAACCTTTTGTGACACGCTACCGAGAATCAACCTTCCAATCGCGGAGCGGCCGTGTGAGCCGACAACGATCAAATCCGGCTTCCATTCGTCAGCTTTCTTGATCATCGCCCAGGCAGGCGAATCAACACACGCTTCAGTGCGCACGTTCCAGTCAGGGAAATTTGTCTTCACCCGGTCGCTCGCTTGCGCCGAAAACCCGCGTATTTCTTCGATAGCACGCGCTGCTCGCGCACGTGCTCGCCGGACGCCGTCCGAGACCTGGAAAGGAAAAGTGTCATCACCCTCTTTCAGAGGCGGAGGCAGAAACACATCGGCCACAGAAATCACCACTGCCTCGGCTTCGTGCGGCAGACCGGCTCGCTGCAAATCATCGAGCGCGGCATCGGCGCAGCCGGAACCATCGTAGCCGATTAATATTTTCATCTTTTCGTTCATGACTCTTCTCCTTCTGCGAGCACCCCGGCTCTACATACAGCCAGGTTTCCAGCTCCTGAATGTTCCGCAACCAGTGGAAACGTAAGAGGTCTTTAATCCTTTCTCACCTTCGACTTCCCTTGCCACACTCAACCGAAGAACTCCGCCAATTAGAGCGCGAGGCCTCGCCCCCTTCCTATTTTTCGCTAACGCCATGTACCTTTTCGATCCTTATACGGAAGACAATGACCGCCAGGGGCGTAGCGTCTTGCGCGATAGCCGCTTCAATCGGGGTCAGCATAGGAAAGCGCTTGAACAATCCATTGAGAGCAGCGGCGCGTTCTTCCGGGTTATTAATTTCTTCAAAGTTGCCGGTGGCAAGCACACTGCGCCAATTACTAATATCTTCAATCTCGTCAACCTGAAGGCAAGCGCGCGGATAAGCCCGTAATCCCTCAATCTTTTCACCGTGCAGCGAATGGATGTAAGCGCAGCCGTCCTCGAAAATGTAGTTGACGGGTACAATGTAAGGATCTCCGTCAACGATGCAGCCGAGCCGTGCGATGCGCCCGCGATGGAGCAATGCGCGCGCTTCCTCTTCCTTCATGTGTGTCATCATCGTCGTGCTCACTCCATTTGTCGGCGTAATTTTTGTCAACAAGCTCACGCTCGTTGCGCCTGCCAATAGATTTCGTGCGCGCGCTTCGCCCAACTCCAGAAGCGTCCTTGTTTAAGGGTTCCCGGATCGTTCGACCAC
>JANOGZ010000699.1:0-1150 GCA_031406255.1 Pyrinomonadaceae bacterium
TGTCGAGCAGGTAAACGGGAATGCCCGCGTTCGCCACGTGCGCGGCGATGCCGCCGCCCATCGTCCCCGACCCGATGACCACGACACGTTTGATTGCGTAGCTCATTGTTTCTCCGATTCGATTTTTTCCAGAGAGGCCGACATCGCCGCCGCGCGTCGTGCGCGGCGGCGGAGGCTACCGATGTTTTTGGTTTTTTGACTACGCGGTTATCGCCGCTGATGCCTCGCGTCCCACGAAGAGGTCAGGATCGGTGGCGCGCAGCCGGGTCAGGAAATCCTTCCACAGGGGCGCGAAGGCGGGGATGCGCGCGATCTCGGCCTTCGCGAGCCGCGCCACTTCCGTGGCAATCGGCACGGGCTTGCGGCCCAGAGTCTGCGCCGCCTGCGCCACCGCGAGGTTTCGCTGCACCATCCCTTCGAGCAGCAACATACGCGAGAACGCGACCTGGATATTATCGCCGGTGGTGATCGCGCCGTGGTTGGGCAGGATGACCACGCGCTTCTCCCGGAGCGCGTTCGCGATCGGCATCACGCGCTCCTCTTCGGCGGCCAGACCTTCGTATTCCTCCTCGACGACGCCCACATCATCAACCAGTATGCAACTCTCCTGATCGTAAACTTCCGGCACGATGCGGAACGCGCTGTAGGTGACGACCCCCGGCGGGTGGGTGTGGGCGACCGCCACCGCCTGCGGGTTCTCACGATGAATAATGCCGTGCAGGCGGATGGTGTCGTTGACGTAAGCATCGCCGTCGAGCACCTTCCCGGAAAAATCCACCAGCACGATGTTCTCCGGTCTGAGCGTGGCGAACGACGGCCCGAAGTGATTGACGAGCATTCGCTCGCGATCAACAGCCACGCTCAGATGACCGGCGTTGGCCACGCTCAGTCCGTGTCTGTAGAGCAGACGCGCCGCGCAGCAGATATCAAACTTGATGGCATCGTAATTCATGCGTTTCGCTCCTTGCCGAGCCGTGCGGCTCTTCGCGCCACTTTAACTTTCCGCCACCGGATAGATCAGTCTCGCTACCGAAACCTGTTCATTCGTGCTCCTGGCCCGAGCGCTTCGACTGATCCTCTTCACGCAGCAGGCGGTGAAGAATTTTTCCGATCGCAGTTTTCGGGAGGCTCTCGCGAATTTCGATCTCGC
>JANOGZ010000701.1:0-2011 GCA_031406255.1 Pyrinomonadaceae bacterium
AAAGCCCAAATCTGACGCATATCCCGCTGTACTCAGGACATACGGAGACCTCCTCCAGACAAGCAGACTCGATTTAGGGCTGCTTCAGAGGCAGGTGGCCGAGTAGCTCGGGGTCGATGAGGGCACATTGAGGCGGTGGGAGGTTGGGAGAAGACAGCCCGATTCCGAATACCTGAGGCGAATAAATGCCTTTCTAGCTTCGTTGAAGACCGCATGAACTCTGTCGTTGAAACGAATGCGGAGGAAGGTTACCGATACAGCCACAAACCGCAATCCTTATCGTCTGCAACACCTCAAAAGCTGAACCGCGCCCCTAACTGAAATGCCCGCGGCCCGCCCGAGCCGAAGACCTGCGTGGAGCGGGTGCCGGGCTGGCCGAACTCCGCCGGGTTGGCGAGGTTGCCGCCGTACCCGACGAGGTTAGCGGTGTTGAGCAGGTTGAAGACTTCGCCGATGAGGACGAGGCGGACGCGCTCGCCGCCGAGTGGGAAGGTGCGGCTCAGGCGCAGGTCCTGGGTGAAGAAGCTGTCGTTAAAGGCATAGTCGGCGGGTAGCGTCAGATGCGGGGCGGTCTGCCCGCCGGGCGTCCGCTTGCCGGCGATCTCTCGGTTATAGCGCTCCACCAACCGCGCTAAGTCGTCACGGCCTAAACCGCGATTGAATTGGTTCACTCTGGTTCCAGGCAGCAGGTCGTTCTGCGTCCCGTCGCCGTTAAAGTCCATTCCGCTCACAAAGGCCGAGAACGGCGGTCGGCTGTAGGCCGAGACGCTGAAGGAGAGTTGGAACCGCCGGGGCAGTTCGACGAAGCCGGAGAGATTCAGGATGTGGCGCAGGTCGCTCGACAGTGGGCCGTAGTTCTCGAACCAATTGTCGTTGTTGAATCCCGCGACTAACGCACCAGGGTTGCTGTTGCTCCCCTTGAAGCTGCCCAGCGCATAAGAGGCCAGGAACTGCGTCCGGCGCGAGAAGCGCTTTTCGAGGCGCACGAGCAGCCCTTTGTACTCAGCGATGCCGGTGGTGTTGTCGAACGTGATCTGCCCACTAGAACACACGGCGGTCTTATCGTTTCTCTGAGCCACCGTGCAACGGGGGATCACAGGCCCCTGCGGTCGCCTGTTGAAGCGGTTGTAGTCTATTGCAGGGATATACGTATGAAGGAATCGGCGCCAGGCGAAGTCGGCTGTCACGACCAGGTCGCGTGCCAGTTCCCGCTGCACGCCCACACTGAAGTGCAGCGCGTACGGGGTTTCATAAGACGGGTCAGACAAATTAGAGCCCGTCTTGTTAAGGTCGAGGTTGCGAAAAGTGAAATCGCGGTTTTCCGGGGTGAGTTCTTGCGTCAGGTCAGCCCGAATGCCGGGAAGGATGGCCAGCAGATCGGCGGCGGTAAACGTGGTCGGTCCTGTCTGCGTGAAATCCAGCTGGCGGCCCTGATGAAAGATGCCCGAACCTGGAATGTTCGTCCTCCGGCCCGTACCAGCCGGAGAAAGCGCCCGGCGCTCGTTGCTCGAGTTGAAAATGACAGGGTCGAAATACCGGCCCGCGCCGCCGCGAATCACCGTCTTGCCATCGCGCGTTGCCGCCCAGGCAAATCCAACAGCAGGCGAGAAGTTCGCGGTTTGGGAATGAGGAGGATTCAAATTGTCCGCCCCTAGAATCAACGTTAGGAGTTTGGATTTCGTGAGGTCGGTATTGAGACTATTCGGTTCGTAAGACCAGGCCACACCGTAATTCACTGTGAGACGCGGGCTCATGCGCCACGTGTCGGCGGCGTAGAGGCGGTAGAGGTCCATCCGGCGGTGCTTGCGAAAGTCCCGTTGGAGCGTCAAGCCGGGGCCGACGCTCGTCTGGAAGCTCCTCAGCGGGAGCCGCAGAATGTCCTCGAGCGTGAGGAATGAGGAGGGCAGAGGGATCCGCGCCCCGGGCGGCGCGGTCCGATTGAAATTCTCAACCTGGCGCGGGGAATATAGCTCAATCGCGGCCGGCTCCTGATCCACTAGCTGGGAAGAGT
>JANOGZ010000708.1:0-1024 GCA_031406255.1 Pyrinomonadaceae bacterium
CGCCGCGCCGATTGCGTCTTCGAGGTGATAAACGACATCAGGGTTCGTTCGCCCCGTACGGCCCGCACGGACACTGATATTGCCAAAGCCGTGCAGCACACGCTGGAGTGGGACACGTTGATTCCCGACAGGCGTATACAGGTCGCGGTCTCGAACGGCTGGGTCGCCCTCCAGGGTAGAGTCGATCTTCTCCGCGAACGAGATGATGCCGAGCGCAGCGTGCGGCGCTTGGAGGGCGTGCGCGGCGTTTACAACCTGATCGAGGTCAACCCGCCGGAGGCGCGCTCGGAGAACGTGCGAGAGACAATTGAAGAGGCGCTGAGGCAGTGCGCGGAACGCGAGGCCGACGGGATCCAGGTTTCGTTAAGAGAAGGCGCCGTGGATTTGTCCGGCAAAGTCCATACGTGGGCGGAAAAGCAGTTGATCCTCGGCGCGCTCAGTCACGCCCCGGGCGTCGAGAAAATCAACGACCACCTGAGCATCGACCCGTATTTCTAAGGGTTCGACCGATACTTATCTGCCGCGTGCAGGTCAAGGCGAAGGTGTTTTCGCACTTGATCGGCACGCGGCTCTCCATTTCAAAGCATACTTCAAGGGTGCGGAGAATTACTCTGCGCGCCGGGGAGTGGGACGAGCAATTTTCGTGTTGATCGCGGAAGGGATCGGTCCCTAGCCCTCTTTCACGCCCGTCACCCTATCGATCCGAATGCGGAACACGATGAGCGGGGGCGCCGCCGCATCTTCGGCGATCAAAGATTCGACCGGCGTCAGCTGCGGGAAGACCGACAGCAGATAGTTCAGAGCGCGCGAACGCTCCGCGGGGTTGTTGATCTCTTCAAAGGTTCCGTAAGCCAGCACGCTCTTCCACCGGCACCCGTTTTTGATGTCGTCAACCTGCAGGCACACGCGCGGCGCGGCGCGCATCGCCGTGATCTTGCGACCGGGCAGCGAGTGGATAAGGACGCATTCATCATTGAAAGCGTAGTTGACGGGGACGACGTACGGTTCGCCGTCGGCTTTACAG
>JANOGZ010000733.1:0-10050 GCA_031406255.1 Pyrinomonadaceae bacterium
CGAGCGGCGTCAGGATAACAGGCAGCGAGGCCTCCTCCGCGGCCGCGATTACTTCCGGCGGCGGAACGAGCCCATTGGTGATCAGCACACAGGTGATTTTTTCGAGGGCGAGATGCCGGACGGCTTCGTGGCGGCGCGCGGGCGAGAGTTGTCCCAGATACCAGATTTCACTCTGGCCGACGATCTGAACGCGTCCCTGATGGATATACTGAGTGAAGCCGGCAAGCGCGAGCCCCAGCTTCTGGATGCGCGCGGCCTTGATCTCGCGAACGCTCGCTCCCGCCGCGCCGGCCAGCAATCGGAGTTCAAGGCGCGCCGGCGCGTGCGCGAGAAAATCGCTGACGGTGATCGCCGGACTCTCCATGGTCAAAAAAGTCTGAAGTCCCGAAGTCTAACATCCCGAGTCAAAGCGTAAATCTGAGGCTCGAACCCGCTGACTTGAGGCTCCGGACTGATTACGGCGCGATGAGGCCGAAGTTGCCATCCTTGCGCTTATAGAGCACGCTGACGCGACTGGTATCCGCATCGCGAAAGACCAGAAACTGGTTCGTCTCGTCGGATAACCGAAGCGCGGCTTCTTCGGCAGTCATCGGCTTGACCGCGTAGCTGCGGGCGCTGATGATGCGTCCGGCGACAGGCGCCGGCGTCGTTTCAAATTGGCCGTCGGAAGGGGCCAGCGCCGAGAGCGGCTTCGCGCTTTGTTTGCGTTCGATGATCTTCTTTTTCAGCTTGACCGCTTGCTTTTCGATCTTCGCGATGGCGCGCGAGAGCGCCTGATACATGTCCGCGTTGGTGTCAGTCGCCGTCAGCGTATGATCGCGCCAGTGGACGAGAATCTCGCCGATGTGACGGTTTTTCTCGACCTCGATGATGACATGAGCGCTCGCCGTCGAGTCGTTGAAAATATGGTCTATTTTCTGGAAGTGATCCTCCACGTGTGCGCGCAAAGCTGGCGTCACATCGATGTGACGTCCGGTATACTCAAACTTCACCAGTGCATCTCCTTCCGCCAGTGTCAGCACCAGATACAAAGCGGGGGAAGTTCTCCCGACCGCACTGACCCTCTATTTATGATTGGATTGCTAAAAAATTTTCCGCCCGGCGCGCTCCGCGACAAGCCATCCTCAGACTACCGCGCGTCGCTCACGCGAGCCCGGAATCTGCATCTGGTCGCGATACTTCGCCACCGTACGGCGCGACAGCTTGATGCCTTCCTTGGCTAAAATTTTGACCACCTGATCGTCCGTGATTGGATTGTGCGAATCTTCTTCCTCGATCAGCTTCTTGATTTTCAACTTGATGATGCGCGTTGACACTTCCTCGCCGTCTTCGTTCGTCATCCCTTCGGTAAAGAACCGGCGAAGCTCGATGACGCCCTGCGGCGTGTGCGCATATTTACGGTTGACGACGCGCGAGATCGTCGAAAGGTGCATTCCCGTATCTTCGGCGACGTCTTTCAGCATCATCGGCTTGATGTATTCGACTCCGTGATCGAGAAACTCGTGCTGGCGATGCACGATGCATTCGACGACGCGGAAGATCGTCTGGTGCCGGTGTTCGATGTTGCGCAGCAGATCAACGGCCGAGCGCATCTTATCTTTAATAAAATCGCGGGTTTCTTTGGTGGTGTCGGGCTGGCCGAGCATCTGTTTGTAGCTCTGGCTGATGCGCAGACGCGGGCTGCCGTCATCGGTGAAAGATATCTCGTAATGATCGTCAATCTTTTCGATGAAGACCTCGGGCGCGATCAGGATCGGCTCATCTGAAGAATAGCGCCGGCCGGGAAACGGATCGAGCGTGCGGATCTGTTCGAGTTCGGCGACGAGCGTCTCGACGCTGGTGCCGATTTGCTTCGCCAGATTTGGCAGTTTGTGCTGCTGCAAATCCACCAGCGAGTGCTCGCGGATCAGTTGTGCGGCCAGACTCTCGCCCGCGCCGCGCGTTTCCAACTGCACCAGCAGACACTCGCGCGCGTCGCGCGCGCCGCACCCTATGGGGTCGAGATGCAGCACGCACTGACGCGCCTGCTCGACCAATTCGACGGGCCAGCCGCCGAAGGCCGCGATTTCCTCGATCGTCGCGTTGAGCCGTCCGTCGCCGTCCAGATTACCGATCACGCATTCGGCCACTTCGCAAACCTGTTCATCGATATGGCTCATCTGCAACTGCCACGAGAGATGCTCGGAGAGCGAGGGCGCCCGCGTCAGGAATTGTTCAAAGGTCGGGACATCTTCTTTGAATTCGTATTCCTGCGTTTTGTAGCCCGGGTCGAGATACTCCTGAAACTCGCGGCCGAAATCGATCTCTTCGAAAGCGTCGCGCGTTTCCTCGCCTCTCTCCGTCTCCTCTTCGCCACCCTCGAAGGCGCTGGTTTCGGCGCCGGGGAGGCCCTCGCCCGGATCGCCGATATCGCCCGCCCCGAGGAGCGCCTCACCGGTCGCCTCTCCGGCGCCATTCTGCGGCGGCGCACCGTTTACATCGGGAGCGGTCGCATCAAAGGCGGTCGCTTCGAAATCGGCCGGGCCGTTCGATAACTGGTCGAGGATTTCTTTCTGCAGCTCGCGCGTCTCTTCCTGCGACGCCACCTCTTCGAGCACCGGATTTTCCAGCATCTGCTGCTGGATGAGATCTGTGAGCTCAATGGATGTCATCTGCAACATCTCGATGCGCTGGCGCAACTGCGGCGTCAACACGAGACGTTGCGAAAGACTGGTCGTGAGCTTAACGGACATACCTTTACAAAAACTATAACTGAGGGGGTCTTGTCAGGGAAATTTCAGGCACCGGACGCTTCGGGTTCGGGCGCGGGGGTAATTATACCCGATTTTGGCCTCAGCGCGCGCGGCAACTTTACATTCGGAATTTTTCACCCAGATACAGCCGTCGCACTTCGGGGTCTTCCGTCAATTCGAGCGGCGGGCCGGAGCGGAAAATGCTGCCTTCCGCCATGATATAGGCGCGGTCTGTCACGCCGAGGGTTTCGCGCACGTTATGATCGGTAATCAGGATACCGATGCCGCGCCCGCGCAAATACAGAATCATGTTCTGAATATCATCGACCGCTTTCGGATCAATTCCGGCGAAGGGCTCATCGAGCAGGATGTACTGCGGTTCGGTGGCGAGAGAGCGCGCGATCTCGGTTCTTCTTCTCTCGCCCCCCGAAAGCGCATCGCCGCGCGTGTGGCGCACGTGCGTAATACCGAATTCCTCGAGCAACTCTTCGAGCCGCTTGATCCGCTGGCGGCGGCGCATGCCGAGAGTTTCGAGCACCGCGAGGATATTTTCGGCGACCGTCATGCGGCGAAAGACGGAGGGCTCCTGCGGCAGATAACCGACGCCGAGACGCGCCCGCAAGTACATCGGCAGACGCGTAATGTCGCGCTCGCCGAGCCGAATTTGCCCGGCGTCGGGCCGCTCCAGGCCGATGATCATATAAAAGGTGGTCGTTTTACCCGCGCCGTTGGCTCCGAGCAGCCCAACCACTTCACCCTGCTCGACGTGCAGACTGACACCGTTTACCACGCGGCGCTTTCCGTAAGACTTCACCAGTCCGGCGCCGACCAGCGCCGTCGCCGACGGCGCGGCGCTGCCGCCGGGGGGCGCCGCCGCCCGGTGCTCCGTGAGCGCCTCACCCCGCGCCGTCTCGACTATCGCCGCCTCCTGCGTCTGCAACCGCCCCCTCCTCTTTTAAGTCTGGAGTCTGGAGTCTCGGAGTCCGGAGTCAAAATGTGAACACTAGTGATCTATCTTTGACTCCAGACTTTTCTTACTGTTTTTTGACGCGGTGCGTCGAACGCACGCGTCCCGCGTCCGGCCGTCCTTCGCCTCCGTCAGCGACGACGCGGCTCTCGCGCAAATAGACGGTCAACCGGCGGCTCTGCTGTGTTCCCTGCTCCGCATCCTCGACGCGCGCCGGCTCGCCGGTGAGCACCACGGTTTCATCGGCCGCCACATACTGCGCCCAACCGCCCGTCGCGCGCCGACCGGGCTGCGTCAGCACGACGCTGCGCTGCGCGACGGTGCGCTCGACTTCGTTCACTCCCTTCAGGAGATGGACGTCGGCGACCTCGCTCGTGATGCGCTCGGTGCCCTGCTTGATATCGACGTTTCCCTCGTAATGCAGCAGGCGATCCGTATCCGAATAAGACATGCGGGTCGAGGTCGCAAAAACAGGCACCACCGCCCGCGCCCCGTTCGCATCCTTTCGCTTGGCGTGATAGAGCGCGCTCTGCACGTTTCCATCGCCCTCCATCCGCCTCGTCTCACGGCGCAGGGTGATCCGGTCGGCGCGCACGAAATTATCGTCCTGCCAGGCGCGTGCGCTGCCCGTATAAATACCGACGCCGGTTTCATGACGAAACTCGGCGCTGTTGGCGATGATAAAGACGGGGCTTTTGACTTTGGCGAAAGGAGTCGCGCCGCCCGTCTGTTCCTGGCTGTAATAAGTGGTTGACGTCTGCCCACGACCGTAAGAAATCTTGTTGCGCGTATCGGAATCAATCTCGGCGGCCTTCATGCGTGCGCGCGCATCCCAGACGACCGGCTCCGACCCGCGCAATCGTACCATCTCATCGGTCGCCGTATAGGAAGCGCTCCCGGCCTCCATATTGCGATCTTTTTCATTGAACTTCGCTTCTCCCTGCGCGTCCAGGCGTTCCACATCCTGTGTTTCGCGCACGAAGACGGCCGTCAACTTTTGCGACGTGAGCGTGCGCATGTGGCGCGCGTCGGTTGGCTGCACGGGCTCGATGATTGCTTTTGCGCCGCCGGTCGCGATGAAGGTACGCGCGAGGTTGCCGCTTTCAAAAAAATCGCAATCGAAGCGCGGCGCGGTGAGAGTTTTCCGGTCGGCCGTCGGCGTCGGCTGGACCGGGTCAACGAACAGCTCGGCATTGCCGATGGCCTCGGCGCGTTCGAGATCGCGCCCGGTCGCGCGCCAGAACAGCTTGACATTATCAGCGGTCAGCCGTTTATGCGCCGCGCGCGGATCGCCGGCGCGCGACTTCGGCGCGGCGAGATTAATCACCGGCCGGCCGCCGGCGCGCATTTCCCTCAGCAGGCTCCGCTCACCCTGCGCCACGAAATCCACATCGAGATTGCCCGCGGTATTCAGTTGCAATTCCGCGTCCGCATCGAGGCTGCGCGCGCGCACATCGCGGGTGGCGGCGGCGCGCTCTAACTGCTGCCGGTCGTCGAAGAAGAAATCCATATCGGCCGAATGGATTTCAGCGGCGCGGCCTTCGGTCATCGTACGCAGATAAGAATTGCCGCGCGCTTCGATATGCTTCAGGCGCTTTTGTTCATTGAGCGTGCCGGCGAGCGTCTCGCCGCTCATGATGTCCCGCTCCTGCTCGGCCGTCGCGCCGCCGGTAAAGACCAGATGCAATGTGGCCTGATCGAAATTGGCGCGCGCCGCGCGAATCGTGACCGGCCGGCCACGCACATCCGTTTTCACCGGCGCTGCGCTCTGCTGCGCTTCCGGTTCGACGATGATTTCCACCGCGCCGCGCAGTTCCAGTTTCTTATTCCTGGCATCAATGGTCGCGCTGTCGGCGCGCCCGCGCACATTATCGCGCTCGAACGTCAGCGGCACTGAAGCCTCGGCCGCTTCGCTGCGAAAATCGTAAGCGATCGCTTCGGTCTTGGCGATCAATCTATCGCGCGTTTCGATATTAACGTCGCCCGTGAAAGAAATGAGCGTATTTTCCTCATTCGAGACGGTGCGGCGCGCCGAAATCTTATCCGGCCGGTCGCCCGTGTCCGGGTAGACTTCGAGATCAACGTCTTCGAGTTCATGATGGCCATCGGAATAGGTGATGTCGCGTGCGGCGCGCAGCAGGATGTGCAGACGGTCGCCCTTCGTAATACGCCGTTCATACCCTTCGACGACGGCAACCACCTGCTTCGATAATTCGGCGGCTTCCGAACGCATGCGAAACGGTTTATTGTTGCGCATGCGATAGTAGGAGACGCTCACGAAGACGACGCCGGCGATAAGCACGATCAGCGCCAGCGCGCGCGCAAACATCGGCGCGCGCAGACGCAGGCCGATCACCGTCGCTCTTCTTCGTCTTACTTCCTGCATTTCTTCAACCGGCGAAAAGGTATCCGGAGCACGCCCGTGGCGGCCACACCCATCTACTTTTTAGCCGCGTGAACCCCTATTTTTATATCTTCAACCACTAATTGCAGGCGCGTTTCTTCGCGCCAGGTGTTGGTTTCAATAGTATAAGCCAGTTCGATGCGCTCGCCGGCGCCCGGCGTTGCTGTCGCCTTTTCGGCCCCGCCCCACCAGATCACGTCATGGACGCGGCCATCCGCGCCCGCCACGCGCATCTTCAAGTGCTTCTCTTTAAGCACGCGCGGTTCTCCGACGACGCGCAATCCGCGCGTGCGAAAAACCGGACGCGGCCAGCCGGCGCCGAAGGGCTCCAGCGCGCCAAGCTCTTCGTAGAGATCGAAGGTGAGCGCTTCCGGTTCCAACTCCGCGTCGATGTGCAGCGTCGGCCGGAGGCTCTCCACGCTCAGCCGCGCCGCGGCGTGCTCATTCAGACGGCGGCGCAGCTCTGAAATATTCTCGCGACGGATCGCCAGGCCCGCGGCGTGCGCGTGACCTCCGAAGCCCTCGAACAGATCGGCGCAGGAGGTCAGCCCGTCAAGCAGGTGGTAGCTGTCGGTGCTGCGCGCCGAGCCGTGCCCGATGTCGTCCTCATCAAGCGAGATGACGATGCACGGCCGTCCCAGGCGTTCGGCGATCCTCGACGCCGCCAGTCCGATCACTCCCCTGTGCCAGTTATCGCCGGCGATCACCGCGACTGTGCCGCCCGCATCGCCGTTTGTTTCCAACTCCACGATCGCGCGTTCGGTGATCAGTCGCTGCACGACCTGGCGCTCGCGATTGCGTTCGTCCAGATGACCGGCAAGTCGCTCCGCCTCGGTCTCATCCGTCGTTTCAAACAGTTCGACGACGGCGCGCGCGGCATCCATTCGACCCGCCGCATTGATCCTCGGTCCGAGGCGAAAACCCAGATCACATGCCCGCATCCCGCTGCCGTCGCCGCAACCCGCGACACGCATCAGCGCGCGCAGGCCGGGATTAGTCGCCCGGTGAAGATCAGCGAGTCCGAGCGCGACGATGGCGCGGTTCTCACCGACCAGTTGCGCGACATCGGCCACGGTGCCGATGGCGACCATCTTCAGAAATCCCCTGGCCAGATTCTCGCGCCCGCGCTCGCGCAAAAGCGCATGCGCGAATTTGAAAGCGACGCCGACGCCCGCCAGGTTTTTGTCCGGATACGGGCAGCCCGCTTGATTCGGATTCAACACCGCAAGGGCCGGCGGCGCGCCCTCGCCCTCATCCGGCAGATGGTGATCCGTGACGATCACGTCAAGGCCCGCCGCGCGTGCCCATTCGAGCGGTTCATGCGCGCGTATCCCGCAATCGACGCTGATCACCAGCTTGTAGCCCTCATCGCGTGCGCGCTCCAGGACATCCCGGCGAATGCCGTAGCCTTCCGTGAAACGGTGCGGCACATGAAAGCCCGTCCGCGCTCCTAAAATTTGCAGCACACGTCTGAGCACGACCGTTCCCGTCGTGCCGTCAACGTCATAATCGCCATAGATCAGGATCCGCTCGCCCGCCTCGATGGCGCGCAGCGTGCGGTCGACGGCCTCGCGCATTCCGCGCATCAGCAATGGATCATGCAATTGTTCGAGCGCCGGGCGAAGCATCGCGCGCGCGGCGCTTTCATCCGTAATGCCGCGCGCCACGAGCAGGCTCGCCACCACGTCGGATATATTGAGGGCGCGCGCCAGCGCGCCGGCGCGCGCGCGATCACACTCGCGGAGGATCCACTGCTTCGAGACGCTTTCGCTTTTCATCGTCTACTCGGCAAACCATCCGTTGGGGTCGAGCAGCCTGACCCCGATGCGTTGGCGTTGATCGGTCTCGTCCGTCCACACGCCGTTGACTTCCGCATTGAGCGGGCGTCCGAAGGGGGGCGTGAGTCGCACGACCATACCCGTCCGGACGGCGACATCGGTGATCAATGTCGCCCCGCCGCGGCTGACGCGCACCGCCTCCGCGCTCACCCGAAAAGGCTCGTCTTCGATCGAGCGGCCTTCGATTTCGACTGAAAAGTTGACCGGAACGCGCGGGCTACGTGGACGCTGCGAAGGCGTGGTGATCTCGTCTTCACCGTTCTTTTCATCATTCATGGGGCTTTTCCACCCTCCATCCTTAGTGCTTAAATGAATGGCTGGTAACATGCGAGGGGGCACGAGCAAGTTTAACCGAATCCCTGCGATTACTGCGAGCGTCAAAGGACAGCGCCGGGTGCAGTGGCAGCGGCGGGGCGGGTAGCAGCGGTCGCTGGCGCGCCCGCCGTCTCATCGAGCGGACTGATGGTTCCCGCCGCCAGCAACAACAGCAGCACGAGCCCGACGACCAACCGGTACCCGATAAAAACACCGGTCGAGCGCGTGCGGAGGAATCGCAGTAGAAACCAGATCGAGGCGTAACCGACAATGCCCGAAACGAGGGTGGCGATCGTCAGCGGCAGCGCGCTCCCCTCGGGAAGCTTCGCCAACGCCTCTTTGAGCTCGAGCAGGCCGCTGGCGGCGATGGCCGGAATCGAGAGCAGGAAGGAAAAACGCGCGGCGGTTTCGCGCGTCTCCCCGACGAACAATCCGCCCATCAGGGTCGAGCCCGACCGGCTCGCGCCGGGGATCAGCGCGATCACCTGCGCGCCGCCGACCGCCAGCGCATCGCGCCAACCGAGTTCCGCCATCGTCCGCTGGCGTTTACCGCTCACCTCGGCGATGGCCAGCAGCACGGCGACGACGATCATCATCGTCGCGATCACCCACAAATTCTTCGTAAACGACCCTTCGATCTGTTCCTTGAACAGAAGTCCGACCACGCCGATCGGTATTGATCCGACGATCACGAACCAGCCGAGCCGCGCCTCCTGGGATAGACGCGCGCCGGACGCGTCTGCCGGCCCGTTCGCTCTCCCGTCTCCCGGGGAACGCCGGCCGCCGCGGCGCACCAGCGCGAGGTGGTCGCGGACGAAGGCGTAGGAGATGTTCCAGATATCGCGCGCGAAATAGACGAAGACGGCGGCGAGCGTGCCGAGCTGAATGACGGCGATCGTGGCCGTCGTCCGCTCCGCCCGGAGCGCCTGCTCGACGCCCTCATAGAGGCCCGTAAAGCGACTCGCGAAGATCAAATGCGCAGTTGAACTGATCGGGATGAATTCGGTGAGCCCCTGCACGATGCCCAGGATGATCGCTTGAAGAATAGTCATGTCGAGAATTTGTAAATTCTGTGTGGCGCCCGAAAAATGAAAGATAAATCGCCCGCGATGGAGACAACCGCTTCCTCATCCGTTACTCGCGGAGCGAGCGGTTGGCATTGAGGCGATCTTAGAGAGCATCCGGCATCAACTTTAACAGGCGCGCGAGACTGGCGAGCTGCCACGGGAACGCAACGGCGCGGCGGCGCGCTTCGATGGCGCGGATGATCAACCGGGTCGCTTCCTCAAGCTCCATTAAAAACAGCATTCGTTCCTTTCTGCCGGCGGTTAACGCGGTTTTGATAAAGCCCGGATGAATTATCGTCACGTCAACGCCGGTGTTTCTGAGGTCGACGCGGAGGCTCTCGAAGAAGGTCGAGACCGCCGCTTTGCTCGCGCTGTAGGCAGCAGACTTCGGCAGGCCGCGATACGCGGCCAGACTCGAGATGGCGACGAGCTGTCCGCTGCGGCGGGCGAGCATTTCGGGCAGCACCGCCGCCACGCAGTTGACCGCGCCGATCACGTTGGTGTTGATGATGTCGGCGACTTCATCCGCGCGCAGATTCTTCGCCGGAGTGGTCCCGCCCAGGCCGGCGTTGGCGACGAGCAGGTCAATGTGCCCCCAGCTCTCACGGACGCGATCAGCGGCCGCGCGGACTTCGGCCGCATCACGCACGTCCGCTGGCAGCGCGAGCACGCGGCCACCCGCGCTTTCGATCTCACCGGCCGCCTCGCGGAGAGCGTCGGCGCGGCG
>JANOGZ010000774.1:0-2756 GCA_031406255.1 Pyrinomonadaceae bacterium
CCACTCCCGGCGCCGATGCCGGTGGTGCGGCCGATGGCCTGCCCGCCGCGGCCTTCGCCACCCGTGGCGCCGCTCGAAAGATCATCCATATCATAGTCAATCTCTTCATCATCCAGCAGATCATCATCGCTGTCGGAGTCGCGGCTCGTCGGAAAAAGGTCGTCCCTATCATCGCCATATCCTTGTTCAGGCATCTCGGTATGCTCCTTTGTGAGAGGTGAGACCTCGCTTGTGAGAGGTCGTCGTAAGCGTTTTCACGTCGCGTGTACAGAAATACTATGGCCGATTTGCGGCGGAGCATAACACAACTTTCGCGTCTGTAAACCACAGTTTCAATGATCAACCGAAAATTTTTCTCTTCCCCCCGCAACGGTTGCCCTGATACGCTCTGAGACAGTATAAATAGCACTCGAAAAGCTTTCTGACGCCCGTGGACACACTCTCTTCAGCGCTCGCTGTTCTGACGGCCATGATCACGCCCGCCGTGCTTATTTCAGCGTGCGGAACGCTCATTTTGTCTACGTCGACGCGGCTTGGCCGGGTCGTTGACCGCGTGCGCTCGCTCTCCGACCGATTCGAGGAACTGGCGCACCGCGCGCCGGAGTTGGAACTCTTCGATGAACGCCGCGCGTTGATTTTCGATCAACTGGACAAGCTGACGAGCCGCGCGCGCCTCTTGCAGCGCAGCATGACGATCTTTTATGTGGCGCTCGGCATTTTCGTCTCGACCAGCGTGGCGATCGGCGTGGTCGCCGCCACCGCCGGCTTCGGCTATAGCTGGGTACCGGTTCTGATGGGGCTCGTCGGAGCTTCGTTTCTCTTCTGGGGCAGCGTGCTCTTGATCTTCGAAGCGCGGCTCGCCCTCAGCACGGTCAGCGCCGAGATGGATTTCATCTGGCGGCTCGGCAAACACTTCGCGCCGGCCGAACTGGTTGGTCAGGGAAAGCCGCACCGCATTTCTCTCAGACGCCCCCATGAGTGAGCGACCTTCATATCTATCGCTGTATGAGACGGGCGAGCTCCGGCGGCGCGTCGAAGCCCTCGAACGCCTGCTCGAACGCTGCACGGTCTGCCCGCGCGATTGCCTGAACGATCGCCTGCAGAATGAGATCGCGGCCTGCTACTCGGGACGGCTCCCGGTCGTCTCTTCGTATACGGCGCATTTCGGCGAGGAGCCGGCGCTCGTCGGGAAGCACGGGGCGGGCAACGTCTTTTTCGGCAACTGCAACCTGCGCTGCGTCTACTGCCAGAATTATCAGATCTCGCAAACACATCGTGAGCAGATCAAAAACGAGATCACGCACGAACGTCTGGCCGAGATCATGCTGGAATTGCAGGGGCGCGGGTGCCACAACATCAATTTCGTGTCGCCCACCCACTTCGCGCCGCAGATGGCGCGCGCCGTCCTGCTCGCCGCCGCGCGGGGTCTCACGCTTCCGCTCGTCTACAACACCAACGCCTACGATTCGGTCGCCGTGCTCGCTTTGCTGGACGGCGTGGTCGACGTTTATCTGCCGGATTTGAAGTATGCGGACGACGCGGCGGGCTACGAATACTCGAAGGTGAAAAGCTACACGACGCACGCGCGCCGGGCGATTGCGGAGATGTACCGGCAGACGGGGGATGAACTCGTCTACGGCGCGGATGGCCTGCTCAAGCGCGGTCTGGTCGTTCGCCTGCTGGTCTTGCCGAATGATCTCGCCGGCGTGCGCGAATCACTCGAATGGATCAGGGACAGTTTAAGCACGCGCGTCGCCGTCTCGCTGATGGCGCAGTATTACGCCGCGAACCGCGCCGCCACCGACGAGCGCTACATGCTGCTTTCGCGCCGCATCACTGAATCGGAATGGCTGCGCGCTCTCTCGGCCCTCGATGAGCTGGGAATCGCCGAAGGGTGGATGCAGGAATACGACGGCGCGGCCCATTACTATCGCCCGGATTTCTCCGACCGCGACACGCCCTTTAAAGACATCCGGGATTTCGAATAAAAGCGGGGGCGTGCCAATTTCCAGGTGACGCCCGCGCCCCGTGCAAGTCGGGGTTAAATCTTTTCACCGCCCGCCCTCCTGTAAAACCTGACGATGAGGTCTGCTTCGAGTTGCCGCCGGTCGTAAGCCTCAAATCCTTGCAGAAAATCCTTCGGCATAAAGGTATCCGCGTCTCCAACGACGAGGGGAACCTCGGTCACGATCCAGCGATCTATCTCGTGGAGGAACGCTCGATACGTCTGCTCGCCACCGATCACGTATAGATCGCCGGCGAGGTAATCTCTGAGCGACAGCACCGACAGCTTATCTCTGAGAACAATGACGCCTTCCCGGGGCTCGATCGCCGCCTGCCTGGTCATGATGATATTGAGCCGCTGCGGCAGCGGCTTTTTGAGCGAGAGCCATGTTTTGCGCCCCATCAGGCAGGCGTGCGCGGTCGTCTGCTCCTTGAAAAATTTCATGTCGGCCGCGAAGCGCCACGGCAATCCCCCGCCACGCCCGATGGCTCCGTTTTGATCGACGGCGACGATGCCGATGATTTCGGCCATATTTCCCGGTCGCTCCTTACCGATAAGATCCGTGCTTACACCGCCACCGGGGCCGCGATCTTGCCGTGCGATTCATAGCCGACGAGGGTCAGGTGTTCATAACGCATCTTGAGAAGCCCTTCGAGGCCGCGATTCACGCGCCAACTACATCACCCGTCTATCCAATCCGATAGCGATTCCTCCGTGAGGCGGCGTACCATATTCCAAAGCGTCCAGGAAG
>JANOGZ010000787.1:0-2152 GCA_031406255.1 Pyrinomonadaceae bacterium
CGCCGCGCCCGCCGGGCAGTTGACAATCTCCCCGCTTCACACTTAAATTTTCAGGTCATTACCACTTGGGAGATCGTCTAATGGTAAGACTCCAGACTCTGGATCTGGCTATCGGGGTTCGACTCCCTGTCTCCCAGCCAAATAAGCCTACACGCTGAAGCAGCAGAAAAAGGCAGCCAAAGCGGAATAGCCATCCGGGGGAGACATCGCCTCCCCCTGCGGTAATTTCATCCCCCCTCAAAATCAATTCGGGCGACGGCCGCCTTCTCCTTCCCGAACACCTGCGTCAATAAAACAAGCCCGCGCGAAAAAAATTAGCACCTACCCTGAAATGTTTTCTCCGATTTGTCTTATCTGAGTGTACGACCCGCTTCCTCGCCAGCCGGTGATCCGACCAGTCCGGTCACCGCAACTTTCTGCAAGAGTTTGCCGGAAAAGGCTAACAGGAGGTAGTAGATGAAGAGAGTCCTGGCTTTACTTATCGCCATCGTGTTGTGCGCTGTGGCGTTCTTGCCCGTGTCCGCACCCGCTCAGGGCCGCTCCCAAGAGTTTAAAGGTAAGTTTCGCAAGTCCGAAAGAGCCATCGCCGACCACTACATCGTGGTTCTCAAGGAGGATCTGCCTGACGGGGACGTCGCTTCCAAAGCGGCTGCTCAGGATGTCGCTTCGGTCGCGGTTGACCTGGCCGGCTTCCACGGCGGATTTCCCCGTCACGTCTACCAGCACGCCCTCAAAGGGTTCTCCGTGCAACTGACGGAGGAGGCGGCCGTGGCCCTCAGCCAGGACCCCCGCGTCGAGTATGTCGAAGAGGACGGTGAGGCTTCCGTCGCGACTACGCAGTACAACCCCACATGGGGGTTGGATCGTATTGACCAACGAGACCCCACGCCCTACTGGGCCTACCAATACGCCGCCTACAACTACTCTAACACGGGCGCGGGCGTTAACGTTTATGTCATCGACTCAGGCATTCTCATCACTCACCAGGAGTTCGGGGGCCGCGCTTCCATCGCTGCAGATTTTATCAATGATGAATTTAACCTTTACGACTGCAACGGGCACGGGACGCACGTCGCCGGCACGATCGGCGGAGCCACGTACGGTGTCGCCAAGAGCGTGAATCTTCGTGCCGTCCGCGTTTTCGGCTGCGGCGGTACAACCACCACGTCCACTGTAATCGCAGGAATCGACTGGGTGACGGCGAATCGTGTCAGGCCGGCGGTAGCCAATATGAGCATCGGCAATGGCGCCTCTGATGCCATGGACGCGGCGGTCAGGCGCTTAATCGCTTCAGGTGTGACATGCGTGATCGCGGCGGGCAACGACAATCAGGACGCTATTAACCGCTCCCCGGCGCGCGTGACGGAAGCAATAACTGTTGGTGCAACGGACAAGTATGATAGGAGGGCACTTGTCGCCGACGCGTCTGGTGCCCTCGCCTGGGGCTCCAACTACGGCTCGGTCGTAGATCTATTCGCGCCGGGCGTCAGCATCACCTCCGCCTGGTACACCAGCAATACAGCGACGGCAACAATCGGAGGGACGTCGATGGCGACCCCGCACGTCGCCGGCGTCGCCGCGCAGTATCTCCAGACCAATCCGGGGGCATCTCCTTATGCCGTCCAGAATGTGATTAAAAGTAACGCAACTACCGGCAAGTTGAGTGGCATCCCCACCGGGACAGCAAACAGGTTGCTCTACTCGTATTTCAATATGCTGACGTGGCAGGTGCTGACTCGATAAATCAAAGAGGGCGGACCGCCTCCCGAGGCCCGCCCCTTCGGACTTGCAAACGTTTGCAAGGATTGTCAGGCCGTGAAGGTCTCCGGCCATTCGTCGGCGCTGCCAGCGCGCTCAAGGTCGTAAATCTCCCGCTCGATCTTGAACGCCGCGGTCGCGCTCGTGATCTCATCAGTGTCGAGACGTTCAAGGCGCGCGCGCAGCCCCTGAAGCGCGCGCCCCTTGTCTTCGGTCGCAGGGCCAACGTCAGCGCTCGTCGGCACTCTCAGTGGGACGCCCGCATTCGCCAGTACCCCGTCATAGCCCGGCACTAAAACAGGCGAGACAACTGTCGGACCCGGTTCCGGCACCGCAGCCGCTAAAGTGGTCAATGAGAAGTTGCGGGCGGAGATACTCCAACTCGCCAGCGACG
>JANOGZ010000794.1:0-20191 GCA_031406255.1 Pyrinomonadaceae bacterium
CAAGCCATCTCCCCCGGCGATTATCTGGATACCGGTCTCGCGATGCAAACCCAGCAGCCTTCCCAATCCTCCTGGGGCGCGGATGGCTACTTCAAAGTCTGGTTGAATGAAAATAACGCCTGGATGTACCCACATCAACATGCCAGCGAAGCGCGCATGACGGCGCTTGCCAATCGTTACGCGGAAGCTCCGAGCCATAGTATGTGGCGCGCGCTCAATCAAGCGGCGCGTGAACTCCTTCTCGCACAGTCGAGCGATTGGGCCTTTCAAATCTACCAGGGCACTACCGTTGAGTATGCGACGCGGCGCTTCCGCTCGCATGTCCGTCGTTTCAATATGCTCGCCGATGATATCGAGAGTGGACAGATTGATGAAGAGCGTCTAACTGAAATTGAGAACCGCGATACGATCTTCTCTGAGTTAGACTATCGGGTATACAGATCGAGATAAGCGATAAAGATATCCGATTAACGAATCATCCTACTCCACGCCGACCGCCCAAACTTCGCTCTTTTAACGGGGAGTTCTCCGCAGTACTATCACGAGCGTGACCGCCGGGCAGACTTTTCTTTTATGGCGCAGCCTCTAATTATCGGACATCGTGGCGCTTCCGCTATCGCTCCGGAGAACACGATGGCGGCGTTTGAACGCGCCCTCCAGGATGGCGCCGACGGCCTCGAGTTTGATGTGCGGTTGGCGCGTGATCACGTCCCTGTCGTTATTCATGACGCGACGCTACGCCGCACCGCGCTGCGCGATGGCGCGATTGCGGCGCTCACGTCCGTCGAGTTGAGCAAAGCGGATGCCGGCACGTGGTTCAATCTATGCTTTCCCGCAAAGGCACGTGCGGAATATACACGTGAGCGTGTGCCATCTCTCTCGCAGGTATTTGAAGTGTTGGGTGCGCGCTGCCGCGCGCTGTATGTTGAAATGAAGTGCGAAACGGCGGAAGAGATAAAGCCGCTGGCGGCCGAGGTCGTCAAAATAGTACATGCCCACTCTCTCGTAGATCACGTGGTTGTTGAAAGTTTTGCGCTCGACGCCATTAAGGAAGTCAAGCAGATCGCGCCGGAGTTGCGCACTGCGGCGCTCTTTGACCGTAAGCTTTCGCACCCCTTTCCTTCGATGCGTGAGATACTCACGCAGGCGATCGCCTGCGGGGCCGACGAACTCGCGCTGCATCACTCTCTTGTTACTCGCCGGATCGTCGCAGCAGCACGGCGCCAGGGCATGAACTCACTCGTCTGGACGGTTGATCATCCGACGTGGATCAGGCGCGCAATTGCCACAGGTCTCTGCGCCGTCATAACGAATCAACCGGCGCGTATGCGCGCGAGCCTCGAAGGATTCGCGGATATTTGACGCTTTCAGACCGTGCGAACAGAATCCCCATGGCTTCTCGCCTCACATGTTAAGATCAAACACCTCCACCGATAAGATTTTCGCGCGCCCCTCCTATACGATTCACTACCGCGGCGGGCTTCGTGCCCGGTGGCAGAAAGCGCCTCAACCTGACTATACCGTACTAGTTTTGCTGAGAGGTGATTTGCATTGGAGCGTGGGTAACACTGCTGCCGGCGATTTCTACGGACGCGGCGTGCTGCTCGTCGATCCAGGCGAAACGGCGAGTATTAGCGGCGTCGAGCGCATAGAATATTTATATTTATCGCTTGCGCCCGCCTTTGTACTCGATTGCGCTGTTCGCGCGCAACTCACACGTGCCGACGCGGGCATCGCCTTCCGCACCCATATAGTTGAGCATGATGAGCGTCTCGTTCGGCTGGCGCGCGACATAGAGGATGAATTATCAGAAGAAACGGCGGGGCAAGAATTGGTTATCGCGGCTATTATCGAGCAGCTGGTCATTCATTTATTGCGTCGCCATGCGAACATCCTTTTGTTAGGCGAGCTTGAGCTATCCCGTGTTGGTTTGATCGATAGACGCATACGGCGCGCCGTCGAGTTGATGCACGCGTATCTTCATCGCGAGCTGCCGCTCGAAGAACTCGCCGCGGCGGCGCATCTCTCGCCTTTCCATTTCGCCCGGCTGTTTAAGAAACTGACCGGGGCATCACCGCATGCTTATCTTGCAAGCCTGCGAGTCAGACGCGCGCAAAGGCTGCTCGCTGAAACTGATCTGTCAATCACGGAGGTCGGCGCGCAAGTCGGTTATGCCAGTTCAAGCCATTTTACCAAAGCATTTCGTCAAGCGACGGGTCTCGCGCCGCGTGCCTTCCGCGCCGCCCTTGTTTCTCGCTGAACCCTCATCGAAATTTCCAACGATAGCTATCTCTCGGTCAGCTGACCCCAAGCGCAATCCATCGACCGTTTTGAGCAAGATATGACAAGACGTAGAGCATCCGTCTTCTGTATCATCTTCGCTATTAACCCAGGAGGGAAAGCAACGAATGGCAGTAGAAAAGGGCGCGAAGATATCTTCCGCCGATGGGCGTCTCGGCGTGCTGCTCGTCGGACTAGGCGCGGTTAGCACGACATTTATCGCGGGCGTCGAAGCAATCAAGAAAGGTCTGGCTGAGCCGGTCGGCAGTCTGACACAGATGGGTACGATCCGACTCGGCAAGCGAACAGACAATCGCGTGCCGCTCGTTAAAGATTTCGTGCCGCTGGCGGATCTGAAGAATCTGGTGTTCGGAGCGTGGGATATTTTTCCTGACTCTGCTTACGAGGCGGCGATGCATGCCGGCGTGCTCGAAAAAGAACTTCTGGTCCAATTACGCGCGCCGCTGCAAAAGATCAAGCCGATGCGTGCTGTTTTCGATCAATACTATGTGAAGCGCCTCAATGGAGCCAACGTCAAAGAAGGCGCCAACAAGATGGAGTTGGCCGAGCAGTTGATTGACGAGATCGCCGAATGGAAACGAAAGAACAAGTGCGCACGCCTTGTGATGGTCTGGGCCGCTTCCACAGAAATCTTTCTGAAGCCGCACGCCGTTTATCGTAATCTTAATTCCTTTGAGCAGGCGATGCGCGATAATCATAAGGCGATCGCGCCTTCGATGATTTATGCCTATGCCGCCCTTCAGTCCGGCATTCCTTTTGCTAACGGCGCGCCGAACCTGACTGTGGATATCCCCGCCCTGACCCGGTTAGCCGAGCAGAATCGTGTGCCGATATGCGGCAAAGACTTCAAGACCGGCCAGACGTTGATGAAGACCATCATTGCCCCTGGCTTGAAATCAAGGATGCTGGGTCTCCACGGCTGGTATTCGACCAACATCCTGGGTAACCGCGACGGCGAGGTTCTGGATGATCCGGAATCTTTTAAGACCAAAGAGGAATCAAAGCTCTCGGTGCTCGAATATATTCTCCAGCCAGAGGTTTATCCACAGCTTTACAAAGACTTCTCGCACGTCGTCCGGATCAATTACTATCCGCCACGCGGCGATAATAAAGAGGGATGGGACAGCATCGACATCTTTGGCTGGCTCGGCTATCCGATGCAGATCAAAATCGATTTTCTATGCCGCGATTCGATCCTCGCGGCGCCGATCGTGCTTGATCTCGCCCTTTTCCTCGATCTCGCACACCGCGCCGGGATGAAAGGTATCCAGGAATGGCTCTCGTTCTATTTTAAATCGCCCATGACCGCCCCTGACCTCTATCCCGAGCATGATATCTTCATCCAGTTGATGAAACTCAAAAATACGCTCCGGTACCTTCGCGGCGAAGACCTCATCACCCATCTTGGTCTTGAATATTACGACTGATTTGGCCCGTGAGACACTCCCTTTCCACCGCGAGGGCGCGCCGTCTTGATAAGGCGCGCTGTCGTGAGTTCCGGGTCAACTCCTTAGACGCTGGCGCCGCGTCCCGGGCATCTGCGACGACGTTTTGGGCGCCTCGGGTGACGTTTAGGTGCGGCAAATAGCACGACAGCGTGCCGAAATCCGCTGTAAGAACAGTAAATGTCAGCCTTTTTCTGCCGGAAAATGTCACATCTCACATTTTTTTCACCGTCCCGCCAAAGAATCTTCAAATAAGATTTTGAGAACATTTTGTGGTGACAAACAGCGGTTTGTCGTATATATAGTGCATGATCTGCAAAACGCGGCAAAAAGCGCGTATATAAAACGAGCAAACTGATGCTCCGTACCGCGCATCAATTGAGTCAGCGGTTCGTTCTTTGCATGGAGAAAGGGGGATGCGGCCATGAGAGGCCGGAACTGCCAGTCGCGGCAGTACTTAAACTGGTTCTTCTCAGATGAGGCACGCATTGTACCCTCACCCTTCTAGCAAGGAGGACGGCCATGATTGCAGAAATGGAAATACAGAAGAAAACAACAAATACGACGGTCTTCCTTGACCCTGATCAGAAGAGCCCGCGCGCCCAAGAGTTCGAGGAAAAGCTAGCAGCCCGCATCGTCGGGCAGGAGCGTGCGGTGCGCCGCCTGAGCGGCCTTTATCAAATCTTCCTGGCGGGAATGAACCCGCTCAATCGTCCTGTCGGGACAATGCTGTTTTTGGGTCCCACGGGTTCGGGCAAAACGCGGGTGGTCGAAGCCGCCGCTGAGGTTCTGTTTGGCGATCCCGGAGCGGTTATCAAGATCGACTGCGCAGAATTTCAACACTCGCACGAAATCGCAAAACTGATCGGCTCGCCTCCGGGATACCTCGGCCACCGTGAAACGTCTCCGATGCTGACGCAAGAGAATCTGGATCGTTTTCTTACGGAAGAGACCAAGCTCTCGATTGTCCTCTTCGATGAAATCGAGAAGGCATCGGACGCCCTGTGGCAATTGCTTCTCGGAATCCTGGATAAGGCGACCCTCACATTAGGCGACAATCGCCGCGTTGATTTTTCACGGACGATGGTTGTTCTAACGTCTAATCTGGGTGCGCGCGAAATGTCTGAACTGATTTCCGGAGGCATCGGTTTTACCCCCTCCCAGGGCGCGAAGAATCCCAACGCCAACGATACCGATGTAGATCAGAAGATTTATCGGACGGCTGTCGAAGCAGCCCGGCGTAAGTTCTCGCCGGAGTTTATGAATCGTATCGACAAAGTAGTTGTCTTCCGCAGCTTGAAGGAACACCATCTCCGGCAGATTCTCGATTTGGAACTGGCTGGAGTGCAAGACCGCGTGATGCGCTCGGCGGGAACCAAATTCGTTTTCCAGTGCTCTGATGCGGCTAAAAATATGCTTCTCAAGGAAGGCATAGATTTCAAATATGGGGCGCGCCATCTCAAGCGGTCAATCGAGCGTTTCCTTGTGTATCCGCTTTCGAACCTGGTGGCTACCGAACAGGTTGGCCTGGGTGATCTGGTCTATGTCGACCTCAACGATCGAACCAACAAGCTGGTTTTCTCAAAACGTTCTGGCGGGGCGCTGATCAGCGAGGCGCAGCAGGATTTTGAGGGTGACCCGGAGAAACCTGAAGTCAAATCAGGCGGCGTTGCGCTTCCGCTACCGCAGACAAAGGTTGCGCGTAAGGGTCAAGGGCGCGGCGAAAAAACCGAAAGCTAAACTCCTACTCAGATTCTGAATCTTAAAAGTCAGGACAGGGTCCCCAATCCTGTCCTGACTTTTGGTTTTGACCTCCGACTCTCGAATAAAGGAATACCTGGGCGCGTAAAACTCTATATTGGCTGCGTAGATATAGATGGATTAATCTTACGTAGCGCTTCATATGCGATACGCGAAAGAAGCGGGTCGCGGGTCGTGAGCACAGCACGCAGAGCTGGAACAGCCGCCGAATCACCTATTATACCGAGCGAGCGCGCCGCTTCGCGACGCACATCGTCGCCGGCGCGTTCATTTGTGAGAACGGAGATTAGCGTAGGCACGGCATCTCGGCTCCCAAGCTGTCCTAAAGAGACAGCCGCGGCACGACGCACAAACTCATTCTCTTCAGTCTTGCGTCCCCTGATACGATTGAGCAGACCAGGGGCGGGAAAGCGGCGGCCAAGCGTCTCCATTAATGCAGGCACGGCGGAAGGGTCGCTAATCTGACCTAGCGCAACGGCCGCGGCACCGCGCACTCCCGCGTTTTTATCCCGTCCGAGCGCGGTTATTAATGGCTCGACGGCCCGCCGGCTGCGCGTTACGCCTAACGCATAGGCGGTTTCGCGTCTCACAAATTCGTCGCGGTCGCCGAGCAGTGGAATCAACAAACCAGCTGCTTCGTCAGAGTCGAGTGACAGGATAGCGCGCGCCGCTGTCGCACGAACGATCGCCGACTGATCACCAAGAGCCGTGGCAGCAGCACGTGAACTTTCAGGGCGCGCCAGCGCACCCAAGCGTGTCACTGCATCGCGTCGCTCCTCCATATCAGAAGAGTTGAGACGCGCACGCTGCGCTTCGATCCTACGTTCGAGCGGGGTGGAGGTTGAATATCCGGTCTGAGGGGGGTGAGTTTGTAGCAGCCGAGTGAGGGCCAAACCGTTAGCCGCCCCTGTGAGAGGCATACACACGACGACCAGCACGCACGTCGCGATCAATTCACGCAGGGGGACCACAAGATTGCGGGAGCGCTGCATAAACTCGGATCACACCCGCGTCGGAATCGCGGCGGCGCGCCGTTCCGCGCGGCGGCGCACCGCATCCCACTCGTAAGCCTGTCGAGCGCGTTTGTTCTCACGCGTATCAGCTAACAGCGCGACGAGTTCATCTTCCCACAATCCGGGGATACTCGCGGCACGGCGCATCGACTCCATGATCGAGATGTAGTCAAGCACTTCTCGGACTTCCATATCATTTAGATTATCGAGCTTGAGGGCGAGGCGCTGGCGTTCGGTTATTCGCTTGGCCATTTTTCGGCTCCTCTTCTTCGGCGAAGCCGGACGGCCGAGCGTGGTCAACTCACAAGCGAGTATGGCGGCAAGGACCGGGAAGGCCGTCGGCGAATTTATGGTTGGCGTGATCCGTCACGCACGTTTCTGTCATATTCACCAGATGTCTCGAAAGTCTCCAGGATGTGCCAGAGTATTGTTCCAGAATCACATAGCAGCGAACACGTCAGACCCAGGAAACGATCAGCATTTGTTCGCTGCGTAGGCGCTTTGTTTTTATTTGTTCTAGATTTTATCTCATTACCCACGAGGGTCGAAGCGAATATACATGAGATGGTTGCGACGCGCAAGAAGTGTAACTAGCCCGAGACATCTCCTGACGCGGGTAAGGAGCACGGGCGCGACGTGCGCCGTCAATCAATTTTAGAAGCGACAGAGTGCATCGTATCAACGATCAGCACGGCAATCGGCGGATAGATAAGCAGATCGGGGCGAACATGCTGCCCGAAGAGATAGGGTATGTCATCGAAAATGAGAATGTAGTGAGCATGCGAACCGATAAAGAGTCCGGCGGCGAGGCTCGCCGCATAACCGACGACGAGAAATGTCGAGGCAGCAAACCGCGTAAAAGGTTTTTCCGGCGTCTCTTCACCACTGATAATAGACTCCTGAAACGGTTTGGGCTGATATGTGTAATGCTCGAAGCAGGCGCGCAGCCGCACGACGAGATGCCATAATCCGATGACAAACAATGTGACCATAACCGCGCGCCCCACATTGTCAAACGTATCCCACAGACGCGGTTTGAGCATCGCGACGAAGAAGGTCGAAAGAAAAAGCGTGACGGTCGTAAACACGGCCTGCGTGCGTGCGAAAGTTTCGCGACGTTCCGTTTCGATCCAGCTGTCAACCGCACGATCCCAGCGCGCCTGCATGGCCATCCGCCGCATACGCCGCGCATGTGGGTTAGTGGAATAGAAAACAGACGTCCCGCTGCTCATCAAACGCTCGCGCTGGGCATCATAGTAAGCGCGCTCCTGCGGGTCGCTTAATGTCCGATAGGCCAGAGCGATCAGCGAAAAATCGCGCGCTGCCGTATCCGAGCCGCCGTTGACGTCTGGATGCCGTTGGCGCGCCAGTCGCCTGTAGGCTGATTTGATCTCAGCCGCCGACGCTCTGCGCTTCACACCTAAAATTGTATAATAATCAACCACCGCGCCTTTCCATACTCCTTAAAAGCCAACGATGGAACACGCCTGGCAAACGCTCTTTCCGGGCCGGAAGGTATACCCGTAGTCGGTAATATAGCATTTTTCGGGGTAATCATCCCAACCCGAGTTGATGTGCTGTTAAGCCCTGTAACGGGTGGTTGACGCGTGAGGAGGGAGCCAAGGGCCGGTGCTTGACCTCGGCGAGCAGCCGAGGGGGGTAAGGACGTGTTCGATGTGGTGACCGCGCCCTTTGGCTTACCATCTCAGGGCAAGATCTATGCCAGCCGGAACATGTGGTTAGATCGAAAGAAATGCAAGGATTATGGAAACTCGCTGGCGGGCGTGTCTACAGCAGTAGACAACTGCGTTAGCATCTGTAGACACCCTTCAAGGATGGTGAGGCTCTTTTTATGGCAATCAAGGTTAAATATGAAGGTAGAGCGAAGCGCCGCCCTGACGATACAGCGCTTCGGTCCCTCCCTCCGATTCCTATTGCCTGACCTTAGCCGTCTCACCCTGCTCCACGGCACCTCTTCCATTTGAGACGGCACGGGCGGCGCGCTCGATAAAGTTAAGCAGCGTCCGCACGGCCACGCCTGTTGGTCCCTTCGCACGATATGGTTTTGCCTCATCGCCCCACGCCGTTCCGGCGATGTCCAGATGTGCCCACGAGACTCCGTCGGTAAATTCCTTCAGGAAGGCGGCGGCAGTGATGGTGCCGGCCTTCCGGCCGCCGGTGTTTTTGATATCAGCGATATCCGATTTGATTTGCTTCGAATATTCCTTATCAAGCGGTAATTGCCAGAACTTTTCCCCGACCTCCGTGCCGGCCTCAATGAAATCATCAATCAATGCCTGATCCGTGCCGAGGATTCCCGTATTAACATCACCAAGAGCGATAGAGACAGCGCCGGTGAGGGTCGCCATATCAATGATCTGCGTGGCGCCCAGTTTCTTCGCGTAAACGATCGCATCCGCCAGAATCAAACGGCCTTCCGCATCCGTGTTGATCACTTCGATAGTCTTACCGGACATCGCTCGGAGAATATCACCGGGTTTGGTGGCTTTTCCCGAAGGCATATTCTCCGTCGAAGGCACGACGCCCATCACCGGAATCGAGGGTTTGAGTTGCGCGACGGCGCGCATCACTCCGAGGACGGTCGCCCCGCCCGTCATGTCATACTTCATTAACTCCATACCTTCGCCCGGTTTGAGCGAGATTCCGCCCGAATCGAAGGTCAGTCCTTTTCCGACCAGCGCCAGGCGATTACCGTCATCATCGCCACCTTTCGGCCCGCTTTCCGGCGTATATTTCAAAACGATTAACTTCGCGGGTTCCTCAGAGCCGCGCGCCACGCCCAGCAGTGCCCCCATCCCCTCTTGCGCCATGCGCGGTTCATCAAGCACGTCAACTTCGAGCCCAAATTGCCGGGCGATTTCCTGGGCGCGCTCGGCCATTATGGTTGGCGTCATGTACGCGCCGGGTTCGTTGGAAAGGTCGCGCGTAAAGTTGACCGATTCACCGATAATCCGTCCTCGTTCGGCACCGCGCTTAAGCGCGTCTTCATTCGCTCCTTCGATTATCACAACGAGATGCTCGATGGTGCGCACCTCTTTGTCAATCGTGCGATACTTATCGGGCTCAAATAAACCCATCACCGCGCCTTCGGCCGCCGCTGCCGCGGCACTCTCTTCAGTGCCTTCCGGCGACCGCGGAATAAGACCGATCGACTTGACGTTCCGAGCGCGCAGAGCACGCGTCGCCGTACCGGCCATCTGGGAGACCTGCGCGATCTTGTATTCTTCACGCTCACCGGCCCCGACGAGCAGCAGACGCTTCGCTTTTATCCCTTCAGAGCTATCCGCAAGATGGATGTAGGCCGTCTCGCCCTCTTTGCCCTTGAATTCTTCTGATTCAATGACGGACCGAATGATACCGCCCGTCGCCGCGTCGAGGTCTCGGAGGACGCCCTCATCGGCTTTCTCATCCTTGAAAATAGCGATGGCGAGAGCTTGCACATCCGCCTTCCGGCAACTGCCTGCGCTGGTTTGTATATCCATGTTTCCCATTTTCTCCTATCTTCGATGCACGCGCTCCTTCAGCTGGGCGCGCGTCTCACGCTCTACCGTGCGGCGCATTTCCGTTTCACGCTTATCATAAAGCTTTTTACCGCGCGCCACTCCTATTTCGAATTTCACGCGTCCCTTCTTCAAGTAGACGCGAGTGACGACGAGCGTCATTCCCTTGACCGTCGTCTCTTGCTCCAGGCGATCAATTTCGCGGCGATGCAAGAGCAGCTTGCGCGTTCGCACCGGATCGGGATTCTCCCTGTTACCATAAGAGTAAGGCGAGACGTGCGCACTGAACAACCAAGCCTCGCCATCCCGCACCGCCACATACGCTTCTTTCACCTGGATGTGGCCGGCGCGGACGCTTTTTACCTCCGTGCCGGTCAGCGCAATGCCCGCTTCATACTTGTCCAGAATGTGATATTCATGAAAAGCCGCGCGATTCGTCACAATCACTTTCTCATCATCGCCCATGTCAATTAATTCATCTTATCCTTTATGTTATACCCGGCGATCATATCAAGCCCGCCCTGGATCGTCACTTCAGTAATGCCGTATGATATGCGGCGAAGCTGATCCCGACATGGGTCGAGCGACATTCGGCAGGCATCCTTGTCACCCTCGATCTCAGTCAACTTTTGATACCTTCGAACTCGCCCCGCAGCGGTCTCGACATCAGGCTCTCGGCCGCTTCGCGTACGCTCTTGCCCTCGTAAAGCACCCCGTAGACTTCATCTGTGATCGGCATTTCGACGCCCGCCCTGGCGGCCAGCATTTTTACGGCGCGGGTCGTCCTGACCCCCTCTGCCACTTCGCGCATCGAAGCGAGCACCTCATCCAAGGCGCGCCCGCGCCCCAGTTCCTGACCGACATAGCGGTTGCGCGATAGAGCGCCGGTACAGGTCAAGACGAGATCGCCCAAACCAGCCAATCCCATCAGCGTCTCCATGCGAGCGCCCTGCGCGAGCGCCAGACGCGATAATTCAGCAAGCCCGCGTGTGATCAGCGCCGAGACGCTGTTCGCCCCTAACCCTAAGCCCGCGACCATCCCCGAAGCCACTGCCATCACATTCTTGACGGCTCCACCGAGTTCCGTCCCCGTCACATCATCGTTCGTGTAGATGCGCAGGTTCTGCGAACTCAGCGCCACCTGCACCGCCCGGCTATCGATCGGATCAGCACTCGCGGCCACGATCGCCGTCGGCTGCCCGGCGGCGACTTCCTGCGCGAAAGAAGGCCCTGACAGGCAAACGAAGCGGGGCGAGAAACGTTCGCGCAACACGTCACCCAGCATTTCCGAGACGCGGAAGCACGTCTCATTCTCGATCCCCTTGGTGGCGCTGACGAACAGCATCCCCGGCTTTAGATCCGTCAACATCCGCATCAGAAGTTCGCGCGTGGCATGCGAAGGCGATGCCAGGATGACGATCTCTGCCTGCGCTAAAGCCTCCGCCGTATCGGTTGTCGCGCTGACGGTTTCCGGTATTTTGTGCGGCGCGAGATAAATGCTGTTGATGTGCTGGCGATTAATCTCATCAACGACCTCAGGATTGCGCGACCATAGTCGTACGCTGTATCCGGCGCGCGCCGCCGCGATGCCCAGCGCCGTCCCCCATCCACCCGCGCCAATGATGGCGATTCGGCTCATAATTCAAATGATGCAGAGCTCCAAGTTCGAGTCCCCATATGAGCCGAGTGGTCGACAACGCTGATCCATCATTTCAGTTTGCTCTCGGCTCCCTGGAGGAGCCTTCCGATGTTGGCGCGATGCATGAAGATTACCAGAGCGCCGCCGATAATGGTTGTCGCCATGAGCGGCGCGAGTTTTGCCGGGGATTCGGTCACGCTGCTCCACAGCCACACGCAGAGTGGAAGCGCCGCCGCCGCCGTAATTGAACCGAGCGAAACATAGCGTGTCAGCGCGACCACGATCAGGAAAACAACAAGCGCGCCCGCCACCGCAACCGGAGCCAGAGTGAAGAAAACCCCGAGCCCGGTGGCCACCCCTTTGCCGCCGCGAAAGCCAAGCCACACCGGAAAGACATGTCCCGCAACGGCCGCCAGCGCGGCTGCGGCCACCCACCAGTTAATACTGAAATCCGGGGTCAGCAACCACCGCGCCAAGTAGACCGCGGCGGCGCCTTTCACGGCGTCCAGGATCAGCGTTAAGATGCCGGCGCGTTTGCCGGCGCGGCGCGTTACATTCGTCGCGCCCGTACCGCCCGAGCCGGTCTCGCGTATATCCTTCCCCGTCAGCAGACGCACAATCACATAGCCAAAAGGAATTGAGCCAAGCAAGTATGCGGCGATAACGGTTGAGACGGGCAGCATTCGACGCCAACCTCATATACCCGACGTGTAATCCGGCAAAGCAATCTGTGAATATAGCAACTTCGGGGAGCGCACAACAAGGCGAATTTGCCCTGCGGGCGTCTAAACTACTAGACGCCCGCAAATAAGGGCTCGTCTCTATCGTCTCTGAAGTTTTAAGTGAAAGCGATGCTGCTCGAGCCGGTATTTTGCTGTTCCGCTGCGGTGCGCACTTTCAGCAAGCGGTCGAGCATATCCGCACACTCGGCGCTGCGCGCGGCGAGTTGGGAATCGGCTTGTTCGTGAAGGCGTTTCAAACGGTGCAGTTCATCGGCGATATGCAACGCGGCGAGGATCGCCACTTTAAGCGAATCAACGGTGAGCGTGCCGGACGAAATTTCGCGCATTCGGCGGTCGACAAACTCGGCCAGACTCGAGACGTATTCGCTGTCGCCATCTGAGCGAATATTATAGGTCTGATTGTAGATCTCGACTCTGATGGTTGGCGTACTGGTTGTTTCCGCCGTGCCTTTAATCGCACTCATGCGCTCTTATCTCCACCTCTCATTTGCGCATCGCTTCAACCGCTTCCGGGTCGAGCACGGCGATGGCGTCAAGCATGGCTTCAACCTTCGCGCGAATCGTGTCGCGCTCTGCGAGAAGGCGTTCGACATGTGTCTCAAGACGTTCCTTTTCATCGAGCAGATCACCCAACTCGCGCCGGATGAGCGCGGTTTCGCGCTCTAATGCCTCTTTCTCTTGACGAAGCGTTTTCGTCAGCTCGATGGTACGGTAGATTTTATCTTCAAGGTGTGAGAACTTTTCCAGTCCAGTTAATCCGACCATCGCAGCTCCTTGAGATATGGGGCCTTAAAACTGCTGACCGATTATGCGACTTCGCGGCGGCGAGCGCAAGATTTTCCTGGCGCTACCCTGAAATGCCGGTCACCCGGCCCTGGCCAACGGTAGTTGGCGCGTTTCACTGACGCAACTGCGCGCCGAATGTTTGCTCCAACGTATTGACGATTCGGCCGTGTATCTCGTCCACTTCCTCATCGCGCAGCGTTCGCTCGTCAGAGCGATACTCGACACGCAGCGTTATCGAGCGTTTCCCCGCCGGCATATTGGTACCTTCATACACATCAACCAGCGTCACACCTCGACAATTGTCTACCCGTAAATCAAGGATAACGCGCCGCATCTCAGCAAAGCTGACGCACCGTTCGGCGACGAGGGAGATATCTCGCACGACCGACGGATAACGCGCCAGCGGCGCGTATCTAACATGCGTCTCTTCCAGTTCGAGCAGGAGGCTGAGCCCGACTTCAGCGACGAGCACGGGCTGTCTGAATTTGTACAGAACGGCTATCTCTTCAGCGAGTCTTCCGAGTGTGCCGACGAACCGTCCACCAGCGATGACGCGCGCCGCCTGCCCTTCGCGCAGGTGTCTGACACTCGCCGCCTCGTATTCCAGGGATGGAACATTCATCGCATCGGTGGCCGTTTCCAGTGCGCCTTTCAAATCGTAAAAATCAAGTTCGCGCGCCCCGCCCGCACGCCCCTCTTCGATCGCGCTGCCTGTTGCCACCAGCGCCAGCGACTCCAATTCCTTCGGCAACCGTCCTGCTTCGGCGTTCGCCGCGAAAACCCGACCCATTTCGAACAACTGAACATTGCGCGTGTTGTGATTGAAATTGTGGCGCACGGCATCGAGCAGACCCGGCAACAACGTCGGTCGCATCCGCGTCGCGCCCTCGATGATCGGATTACTCAAAACGACAAGGTGGTGTTCTTCACCGATGCCCTTTTCGCTGCCTGTCAGGCCGGGGATTACTTCAAACCGCTCGTCATGCGCGGCATCAATAAAACTGAAGCTAACGGCCTCATCGTAGCCGCATGCGGTCAGCGCACGCCGCGCCGCGCGCCGCCGGCCCTCGTGCGCGCGATACTCTCCCGCGACGGTTGAGGCCGGAAGCTCGGCCGCGACATGCTCGTATCCGACGTGCCGCGCCACCTCTTCGATCAAATCCTCCTCGCGCTCGATATCGACACGCCACGTCGGAGCGGTAAGCTTGATGGATGAGCCCTGATCTCCGATCGCAGCCGCACGCTTCTCCGCACCGAGGAGCGCAGCGAACAACTTCAGACGCTTTTCCGGGTCTTCTTCGCTCTGGATGATTTCGTGATATGGCGCGAAACCAAGCGCTCCGAGAATATGCACGATCCGTGGCGCTTCGACTTTCAGCCCCGTTAACGCCTCGACTCTTTCAAAGCGCAATCCGACGGTCGGTGGCTCGATGCGTTGCGGGTAAACATCAATCGCATCTTCCGAGGCAGTCCCGCCGGCGATCTCACAGATGAGCGCCGCGGCGCGCTCCTGCGCGCGAAGCGTACCTTCATAGTCAACGCCTCGTTCAAAGTGGTAAGAGGCATCGGTATGCAGGCCGAGCGTCTGTGCCGTGCGACGCACAGAGGCCGGATCGAAATAGGCGCTTTCGATCAAAACGTCGCGCGTGGTATCGGACACAGCCGTCTCCTGGCCACCCATCACGCCGGCGACCGCAACTGCCCGCGCGGCATCGGCGATCACCAGCATCTCCCCATCAAGCTTGCGCTCAACCCCGTCGAGCGTCACGAGCGTCTCGGCCTCACGGGCCCGCCGCACGACGATCCTCTGCTCCGCCAGTTTGGATAGATCAAAAGCGTGAAGCGGCTGGCCCAGTTCGAGAAGAACGTAGTTGGTGATGTCGGCGACGTTATTGATCGGTCGCTGACCCAGGGCGAGCAGGCGATCGGACAGCCACGCGGGCGACGGCGCGATTTTGACACCGCGCACGATCCGGGCCGCATAGCGCGGACACAACTCGCGATCCTGTATCTCGACGGAGGTGAAGTTTTCGGTGCGCCCGGATGTGGTTTCGAGATTTGTCTCGGTAAAATGCAGGCGCTTATCCTCAATGACGGCGACTTCCCGCGCAACGCCCAGATGCGAGAGACAATCCGGACGGTTTGAGGTCAGATCGATCTCTAAAACATGGTCTGCGCCCGCTTCATGCACAGCATCTACGGCGAGGCCGATCATGGTCAGCCGTTCGGCCAACTCGCGCGGCGCCAGCGCGATGTCTATCAATTCGCGAAGCCAGTTATAACTGATATTCATAAGCTTTCAGCGGTCAGCCATCAGCCAACAGCTTTTATGGTGATAGCTGATGGCTGATGGCTTTCAAATAAATTGTTCGAGAAAACGCACATCATTCTCGAAGAGAAGGCGTATATCGTCGAGCCCGTACAACAGTCCGCACATCCGATCTATGCCAAATCCGAAGGCGAAGCCGGAGAATTCTTCCGGATCGATATCCACCGCGTGAAGCACGTTCGGATGCACCATTCCCGATCCGCCCAGTTCGATCCAGCCCGACCCCTTGCAGAGCGGACAGCCGGCTCCACCGCATTTGAAACAGCTGAAATCAAACTCGGCGCTCGGTTCTGTGAACGGAAAGTAAGAGGGCCGGAAGCGCGTCCGCGTTTCGGGGCCGAACATCCGTCGCAGAAACTCCGCGACCGTGCCCTTGAGATGGCCAAGCGTAATACCCCGGTCGACAAGTAGACCTTCGACCTGGTGAAACATCGGCGTGTGCGTGGCATCCGGCGTATCGCGGCGAAAGACCTTGCCGGGCGCAATCACGCGCAGCGGTGGGCGGCGTCGCTGCATCGCATGAATCTGCACGGTCGAGGTCTGCGAGCGTAGCGCAAATCCATCGCTGGTGTAGAACGTATCTTGCGAGCTTCTCGCCGGATGCGTCGGCGGGATATTGAGCGCGTCGAAGTTATAGAAGTCCGTTTCGATCTCGGGCCCGTCTTCGACCACGTAGCCCATCGAGACGAAGATGTCCTCGATCCGCTGGCGGACGCTCGTCAAAGGATGAATGTGACCGCGGCGCGTGCGGCGGCCCGGCAGAGAGACATCGATCCGCTCGCGCTCGATGCGCGCTTCGTCGAGATGAAGCTTCAGCGTGCGCTCCGCTTCGGCGAGCCGGTCAGTGACGCCCACCTCCGTCACCAGCATGAGCTGCCCGAACGCGCTGCGCTCTTCTGCCGGCACGCGACCGATCATTTTTTTGAGCGCCGCCAGCGCGCTTTTTTTGCCCGTATAGCGTGTCCGCAGTTCGGAGAGTTCGCGCAGCGACAACTCGGTTTCGGAGAGCGTCAGGCCCTCTGCTGCACCGGTGGTCGCGCGAAAACGTTCGAAGCGTTTGAACTCTCGCTCAAACGCTTCGAACAAAGCCTCCGCCTGTGCTCGATAATCAGCGGCTTCTGAACTCATATGAGTCGGTTGGAAAGATTCAATTTACGCCGCCTTTTGCTGCTCGTTTTCGAGCACGCCCTTCACCTGTCCGGCCAGATCCGCAAATGCTTCGGGTTGATTGGCGGCGAGGTCGGCGAGTATTTTGCGGTCTAGTTCGATGCCGGCCACTTTCAGGCCATGCATAAACTGCGAATAGTTAAGACCGTGGAGGCGCGCTCCGGCGCCGATGCGCACGATCCACAGGCTGCGAAAGTCGCGCTTTTTGAGTTTGCGTCCGGTGTAAGCGAATTTCAAACCGCGCTCGACGGATTCTTTCGCCGAGCGGTATAGCTTGGATTTTGTGCCACGATACCCTTTGGCTAATTTAAGAATTTTCTTGCGCCGTTCGACGCGCTTATTTCCACGTTTTGCCCGAGGCATGACTTATTCCCTTTCTTACTAATTGATGAACGCGGCCCTGACAGTGAGCCAAAATCCGTCGGGGACGAGGCGTTTTCACTTCTACCTCTTCGCCCCTCAAGCGTCCATAGTTCTATATTTAGTTGCGCCCGTAGGGCAGCATATCCTTAATACGCCCCTCATCAGCTTCCGCCACCAGAACATCAATATCGAGCTGTCGCTTTCGCTTGTGGGTTTTCTTGGTCAAGATATGGCGCGCATGAGAATGACCGCGCTTGACCTTCCCTGTGGCGGTTATCCGAAAGCGCTTGGCCGCACCCTTGTGTGTTTTAAGTTTAGGCATGGTTACTTCCCCTAAAGAATTTGCGATTTTGGTTTTGCCGTGGGCGATCCGGGCGATTTCACCTGACGGTTATTCGTCTCGCCGATCGGCAATCGCAAGTCAGAAAAACCTGTAATCCTCACTGTTCACCGTGACCCGTATTTGGCGGCGTTGTTGCCGCCGCCGCTGGTGTCGCGGTCGTGCCGCCGGGTTTTGCACCGCTCTCAGCCTTCGCACCGCCCTTGTGACGCTTCGGTGCGAAGATCAGAAACATTTGATTGCCCTCCATGCGGGGTCGCGCTTCGACCTCACCGACGTCGGACAAATCCTTCTCGAGCTTTTCCAGCAGTCGCGCGCCGAGTTCGCGATGCGTGATCTCTCGCCCGCGGAAAAAGATCGTGGCTTTGACCTTATCGCCATCGTGCAACCACTCGCGCGCGTGCTTCATTTTGAAGTTGTAATCGTGCTCGTCTGTGCCAGGCCGAAATTTAACTTCCTTGACCGTGATTACAACCTGTTTCTTTTTGGCCTCGCCCGCCTTTTTCTTCGTCTCATATTGAAACTTGCCGTAATCAATGATGCGGCAGACCGGCGGCTCGGCGTTCGGCGCGACTTCCACTAAATCCAGTCCTTCTTCGCGCGCCCGCCGGACGGCGTCGCGCGTTTCCATGACGCCAAGCTGCTCGCCGTCTTCACTGATCACGCGCACTTGAGGCACGCGAATTCTTTCATTAATTCGAACGGCCGGAGCGCGACGATTGTCCGGGCGCTGACCGCGACCTCGAAAGCCTGTAGCTATTGCTTCACCTCCGACGTTGGGGGCATTTGCGATGCGCCGCACTGTGGCGTGGGCATCGCGCCCCGGGGTTACAAGGGTAAAGCATTGGCGAGCGCTCTGCTCTCCTCAAGAGTACAGCGCCCGCCCACGCTTCGCTTATGGTTGCACGTTTGTCAGAGCGCGCGACGCAACGAGTCGTTGCGCCATCCTTTGGAATTCCTCGATCTTCATTGCGCCGAGATCGCCGCTCGCGCGCTCACGCACGGCGACCGTCTGCTCCTCCATTTCACGATCGCCCAGCACAAGCATAAAGGGGACTTTCTGCAACTGTGCGTGGCGAATCTTGGCGCCGATCTTTTCGCTGCGTAGATTCGGCTCGACGCGCAAGCCCACCTCACGCAACTGGCGCGCGACCTCTTCGGCGTATTCATTGATGCGATCCGTGATCGGCAGCACGGCGACCTGCACGGGGGCGAGCCACACGGGGAACGCGCCCGCATAATGTTCGATCAACACGCCGAAGAAGCGCTCGATCGAGCCGAACAACGCGCGATGAATCATAATGGGACGATGCGGTTTATTGTCCTCGCCGATATACTCAAGCGCGAAGCGCTCCGGCAGGTTGAAATCCAACTGTATCGTGCCCAATTGCCACAGACGGCCGATCGCATCTTCGATCTTGATATCTATCTTCGGTCCGTAGAAGGCCGCCTCGCCTTCCATGCGTTCGTACGAAATGTCGCGCTCTTCAAGGGCCTCGACCAGCGCCGCCTCAGCCCTCTCCCACTCCTCATCCTTACCCAGGTACTGCTTGCTCGTATCGCCGCCTTTGACCGATAGTTCGAACCGTATCTTCTCGAAACCGAAGGTGCGGAAGACCTGCGCGGCGAAATCAACACAACCGCTCAACTCGGCGCGCACCGTCTCCGGCGTGCAGAACAGGTGCGCGTCATCTACGGTAAACCCGCGCACACGCATCAATCCGTGGAGCGTGCCGGAGAGTTCCGCGCGGTAGACCGTGCCCATCTCCGCATAGCGCTGCGGCAGGTCACGGTAGGAGCGCTGCGCTGACTTGTAAATGCCGATGTGAAACGGGCAATTCATCGGTTTGAGCCGAAACTCCGTCTCCTCGAGAGTCGTCGGCGCAAACATCGAGTCGGCGTAGTTCTGCTCATGGCCGCTGATCTGCCACAACTCTCGTTTGGCGATGTGCGGTGTATAGACCAGGCTGTAATTGCGGCGCACCAATTCCTCGTGCAGGTAATCTTCCATCTGCTTGCGGATACGTCCGCCCTTCGGATGCCAGAAGATCAGACCCTGCCCGTACTCTTCCTGGATCGAGAAGAGATCGAGTTCGCGCCCCAGCCGACGATGGTCGCGTTTCTCCGCTTCTTCGCGCTGTTTGAGCCACGCGTCGAGCTCCTCCTGCGTGAAGAAGGCCGTGCCGTAAACGCGCTGCATCTGCGGACGCTCGGCGTCGCCCATCCAGTATGCGCCCGCGAGCGATAGCAGCTTGAAGGAGCGGATTTTGTTCGTGTTCGGCACATGCGGGCCGAGACAGAAATCTATAAACGGCGAACCATCTATGTAATAGACGCTCACCCGTTCGCCCCCCTTCGCCGCGATCAGCTCGCATTTAAGCGGCTCATCCCGACCTTCGAAGACCTTCAATGCTTCGGACTTTGAAAGCTCCTCACGGCGATAGGCGAGATTACGCCTGGCGATCTCGCGCATGCGCTTCTCGATCACGGGAAGGTCTTCATCCGTGAGCGGCCGCGGCGTAATCACATCGTAGAAGAAGCCGTAGCGCGGATCGTCGAGCAGAGCCGGGCCAATGCCTAGTTTGGCACCGGGAAATAAATCGAGCACGGCCGCCGCCAGCAGGTGCGCGGTCGAATGTCTCAGCACATCCAATCCGTCACGAGTCTGTGGGAGCACAGGCTCGATCTGAACTGCCTCGCCGCCGTTGGCGTCAAGCCGAAAGGTAAGGTCAACTTCGCGACCATTGACCTTCGCCGCCAGTGCCTGCTTCGCCAGGTCGCGG